>CALLZL010000140.1 GCA_937859575.1 uncultured Chloroflexota bacterium | reverse complement strand
GCGACCACCGAGATCTACACTCTTTCCCTACACGACGCTCTTCCGATCTCCCATATGCCCATCGACACCGATAATGAATGAATCGCCGACCGTGCGCCGGATGGCGGCGAGTGTCGTGTCAAGCAATGCGAGCAGGGCATCACCACGCGGCTCATAGATCTCGGTACCGGCCGCATTGCCAAACTGCAGGCCCAGCTTCAGGCCGCGAAACCCCTCGGCCACCAGCGCCTCGACCAGCGGCGGAACCCGGGCCGGATCCTCGGGGGCCGATCCGAGGCTGGCATACACCGGCACACTGGCGCGCGGGGTGTCGGAAAGTAACTGGTAGCATGGCACTCCGGCCAGCTTGCCGGCAATATCCCATAGAGCCGTCTCGATGGCGCCGATCACACTTACGGCCGCACCACTGCGACCCCACCAGACACTCGAATCGAACATGGTCTGCCAGAGTGCGCCAATACGGCTCGGATCGGCGCCAATCAACAGCGGCGCGTAGTATTGCGTTGCTGCTGCGGCAACCTCACCACAGAAGAGCCCCATGAGTGCCTCGCCATGACCGGCAACCCCAATATCGGTTTCGATGCGAATAATGGCCGAACCGGCAACATAGCCGGCGGGGTTGCTCGACGAGCACAAGAAACAGCGTACATCGGTAATCTGCATGAGCACGACCTCCGTTGCGTTAGGCTCGGGTAGAATCAACGCACCATGATGCCGCCATCAACACGCAATACCGAACCGGTAATATAGTCGGCATCATCACTTGCCAGAAACACGACACTGCGCCCGATATCACGCGGGGTACCGAGCCGCCCCCACGGCATCTTCGCACCGCCCGCCTGGATCTGCTCCTCGCTATAAAACGCACGTTCACCGGGGGTGTCGATCCATCCCGGATTAATAACATTGACATTGATGCGCGCCGCTGCAAGCTCCGACGCCATTGTTGCACCAAGATGGTTGATCGCCGCTTTGCCCATGTTATAGGCTGCACTGCTGGCAACCGGCTTTTCGGCATGCACCGAACTGATGATGATGATCTTGCCGCCGCCGCCCTGTGCCAGCAGCTGCTGCGCCGCAAATTGGCATGTATGAAACACTCCATGCTGTGTGACTTCAAGCGTGCGCAGCACATCCTCCCATACTGCTTCAGCCACCGGCTGGCGAATCGAAAAGGCTGCATTGGCAACCGCGATATCGAGACGACCGAATGCGTCGACTGCTGCACGTACCAGCGCCATCACCTCATCGCGACGCGCAACATCCACCTGCTTGATGATTGCCCGGCGCCCAAGTGCCGCAATCGCGGCCGCCGTCTCTTCGGCCTCCTCGGGATGGGTGCGGTAGCCAACCACCACATCGGCACCCTCTTCCGCCAGGCAGATCGCAATCCCGCGCCCGATCCCCCGCGAAGCACCCGTCACCAGTGCGACCTTGTCGGTTAGTCGATTCATCTTCTTTCCTCCATACTGCTTGATACCGGCGTCGCCGCCGCGAGCAGTATAAAGAATTGTGGCGGTGACGTGGTGCGTAGTTCTTCTGTTCCTCGGTTCTCCTCTTCTCCTATTCCCTACCCCAACGCCGCCAGATCGCGCCCGCACTGCGCAAGATACGCCGCCAGCGCAAAATCGCCGCCCCACGGGATGATCTGCGCTCCGAGATCACGGTAATGGGCCAATACTTCGGTTGTGCCGGCCGTAATACCCCACGCCTTGCCATGCCGCCGTGCAGCGGCAGCTACATGTTCGACCGCAGCAGCGATCCCGGCATCGGCGTCTTCACCGGCCGCCTCAAGGCGCAACCGCAGATCACCCGGCCCGATAAACAGACAATCAACCCCCGGCACGGCGGCGATCTCGTCGGCGGCCGCTACGGCCACCTGTGTCTCGATCTGCACCAGTAGGAATGTCTCGCGATTGGCGTCGGCCGGGAAATTGCTGCCGGCCGGCCAGGCGTCAAAACCAAACCGAGCATCGAAGCCGGCACCATCAAGGCCTCGGTTCCCATCCGGTGGGAACTTGATTGCCGCTACAATGCGCGCTGCCTCGGCGGCACTGTCAACAAGCGGCATCATCAAGCCACTTGCGCCCTCCTCGAGGTAGCGGTAGAGCCGGCTGTGCTCACGCGTCGGCGGGCGCACCATACAGTCGATATCGCTCACATGACAATACGCCAGCAGCGCCTGGATCTCGCGATCCCCCATTGTGCGATGCTCAAGATCAAGCCAGATTCCATCGTAGCCGTTTGCCGCACTGTGCTGCACAAAAAACGGCAGAAAATGACCCATCGCCGAGAACCGTGCGAATGCGCCCGCCCGTAGTTTGGCAAGTACCTTGCTCTTCCGCATTGTGGTTGACCTCATTCATGTATTGTGGTATACTCAGATGAAATGTAATGCTGGTCTGACCAATATGTCTATTATAGTAGGCAATAGTCGGCTGTCAAGCAGGAATAGCAAGGATCCGCAGGGCCTGGTATCGTATGCTCCGAGTATCATTGCGGTGCACACTCATGCATCATCAGGCCATTTGCCGGCCCGGCTGTCTGGTAAAATGAGAATGGCGGATCCATCCATTCGCATCAGCAAACACCAGCAAAGAGAGTAGCTGCATGAAGCCCGAACTCATCCTTGAGCAACCGCGCAAGGTCACGGTTGTCGAATCGATCGTTGAGCAGATCGTACGACAGATCCAGGCCGGCACCATCAAACCGGGGGATCGGCTCCCATCGGAGCGCCAGTTAATCGAGATCCTACGTGTCAGCCGCTCATCGGTCCGCGAGGCGTTGCAAGGGCTGGCCATGATGGGGCTGATCGAGAGTCGCCCCGGCCAGGGCACATTTGTCAGCGACAGTCTGCATTTGATGGTGCCGAATATCGGCCGTGCCGGGCTTTCGGCAAGCTTGCAGCGCGAAATGCGTATGAAGCTGATCGAGGCCAGGCGCACCGTCGAATGCACCACAGCACGCCTGGCTGCCGAACGCGCCACCGACGAAGCGATCGCCCGGCTGCAGCGGATCTTCGACGAATACCGCGATACGACTCTGCATGGCTCATATCAGCGTTCTCTGTCGGGCCCGCATCATGATTTTCATATCGCCCTGGCCGAAATGACGCTTAACCCGTTCTATACACCGGTTGTCGAAACGCTCCTGCGTGCGATTCCGCAGGGTTTGCGCGAAACCGAGTTCATCTCCCTCGGCGATCCCGGCCCGCAGAGCATCCTGCAGACCGAAGTCGAGATCCATCAGGCGATCTTCGATGCGGTTGCCCGGCGCGATGGTGCCGCCGCCGCCGATGCCATGGAGAAGCATATGGCCTTTGAAGAGCATCTCGTCCACCGTGCGCTTACCGAGGCCATCCGGGCCGGCGAACAGGCCTCGTGATATGCTGATTATCGATGCCCATCTTGATCTCTCGTGGAATGCACTGCAGTGGAACCGTGATCTGCTCCTCTCGGTCTATACCATGCGGGCACTCGAAGCGGCCACACCCGGCAAAGGGCGCGGCCTCGGTACCGTCGCGCTCCCCGAGATGCGGCGCGGCCGGATCGCCGTCTGTATTGCCACGCTGATCGCCCGCTCGACCGGTCGCAGTATTGCGCATATCGATTTCAGCTCGCCTGCCCAGGCTCATGCCGTTGCCCGCGGTCAGCTTGCCTATTACCGTGCTCTCGAACAGCTCGGCCATGTGCGGATCCTCACCGATGCGCCGGGGCTCGCGGCTCACTGGCAGGCTTGGCAGCAGTGGGAAACCACCCCCACGACCGCTTGCCCACCCCCTGGCTTCGTGATCAGCATGGAGGGTGCCGACCCGATCCTGGCACCCGATACCCTGGAAGAGTGGTGGGCCGCCGGGTTGCGCCTGATCGGCATCACCCACTATGGCCCCGGCCGCTATGCCGGCGGCACCGGCACCGAACTCGGCCTGACCGAGCTTGGCCCGGCGCTGCTGGCCGAAATGGAACGCCTCGGCATGGTGCTCGACCTGACGCACTGCTCCGATCAGGCGTTCTGGCAGGCGCTCGAACGCTTTGGCGGTGCCGTGATCGCCAGCCATAACAACAGCCGTACCATTGTGCCGCATCAGCGCCAGTTCGACGATGATCAGATCCGCGCAATTGCCGCCCGCGATGGGGTGATCGGTGCCGCCCTCGATGCCTGGATGCTGGTGCCTGGCTGGGTTCCCGGCGAACGGCCCGACCCTGCCAATCCGCCTGTTACACTTACCAATGTCGCCGACCAGATCGATCATGTCTGCCAGCTCACGAGCAGCAGCCGCCACGCCGCAATCGGGAGTGATCTCGATGGTGGCTTTGGCCGCGAACAATCACCGACGGATCTCGATACCATCGCCGATCTGCAACAGATTGCCGAACTGCTGGCCCGACGCGGCTATCGTAGCAGCGATATTGATGCAATCATGCACGGCAACTGGCTGCGCCTGCTCGAACATACCCTGTAACATGGAAGAGGCATAGCATGGCTCGCTGGCAACTGACCGATGTCGATCACCAGCTGATCACCCGTGAGATCGTCCCATTCCTGCCCGATCGCATCTTCGATGCCCATGCCCATCTCTTCACACGTGCCCACTATACCCCCAACCCACCACCGGCATACTTCGACGATCACTACACTACCTTCGGCCTTGCCGAATATCATCGCCTGATGGCATGGCTGCACCCCGAACGCCAGATCAGCGGTGGGCTCTTTTTTGGGCTGGCCTTCACCGGCGACCGTGCCGCCAATAATGCGTTCGTGGCCGCCGAAATCGCAGCTGCCGCACCCGATCCGGTCTATGGCGCACTCGTGGTAGCCCCCGACGACGACCCGGATCATGTGCGTGACGAGATTCGTCGCGGCGGCTGGCGTGGGCTCAAGTGCTACCACACCATGGCACAGGTTGCCGGGCCGAGCTGGCTGGCACCGATCGAGGCCTACCTCCCGGAATCACTGGTGCAGATCGCCAACGAAGCCGGCCTCACGATCACACTCCACATGGTGCGGGATCGCGCCCTTGCCGACCCGGCCAATCAACAGACCATCCGGCGCTATTGTGAGCGTTACCCCGATATGCGGCTCATCCTGGCGCATGCTGCCCGTGGATTCAACCCCTGGCACACCATCGAGGGGATCGACTCACTACGCGGCCTCGCCAATGTCTACTTCGATACCAGCGTCGTCACCGAGGCGGGGGCCTTCGAGGCAATCATCGAAACCTTCGGCCACCAGCGGCTACTCTACGGCACCGACTTTCCGGTGAGCCATGTGCGCGGTCGTTGTGTTGCCGTCGGCGATTCGTTTCACTGGCTCTATGCCGATGATATGGATCTCGACGCAAAGCACATGACCCTGCGTCCGGTGTTGATTGGCATCGAGGCGCTGCGTAGCCTGCGCCTTGCATGCCATCGCATGCGCCTGACCGATCGCCAACTTGAGGATGTCTTTTTCAATAATGCGGTGCAGCTTTTTATATAACATCCATCCTCTGCCAAACGAAGGAGAGAACACCCATGGGTAGTAGGCGAGGGCGCATCGCAGCAGTATGCGGCAGCAAGGAAAACAACCCATGATTATCGATGTGCATAGCCACACACCGCAGTACCGCGATGCGGTACCGGAAGACGAACTGGTGATAAACACCGCCTGGCGCCCTGATCGCACCGTCGTCTCAAGTGTGTCGTGGGCCGATTACCTGGCCCATCAGGCACCGGCCGCCGTCTCGATCGTCTTTGCCGTCGCCTGGCATCCCGGCATCATCGTACCAAAACTCGGCGGTCGCGAGGTGGGCGATACCAGCTGGTATCAGGGCAATATCAACGACGCAACGGCGACCTTCGTCAAGGCGCATCCCGAGCGCCTGATCGGCTTCATGGCGCTCCATCCGCACGATCCGGCCTGCCTCGACGAATTCGAACGCTGCCGGAGCGATCTTGGCCTGCGTGGTGTCAAACTCGGCGCCAACTATCAGAACTTCGACCCGCTCGAAGCCCGTGCCCTGGCGATCTATGAACGCGCCCAACGCTACGGCATGCCGGTACTCTTCCACCAGGGTACCTCGCCGGTGCGCAATGCACCGATCCGGCTGGCGCACCCGCTGCTCATGGACGAGATCGCCATGCGTTACCCGGATCTGAAGATTATCATGGCTCACATGGGGCACCCGTGGCAGGCCGATACCTGTGTCGTCATCCGCAAACATCCCAATCTCTATGCCGACGTTTCGGGTAATTTCTACCGACCGTTCTCGTTCTGGGAACAACTCATCCGTGCTACCGAATGGAATGTGCTTGACAAGCTCCTGCTTGGCAGCGATTATCCAATCGTCACGGTGCAAGAGACGATCGACGGTTTGCGTAATGTCAACCGGATCGTTGAAGGCACCCATCTGCCGCGTGTGCCCGAAGCAGCCATCGAGGCGCTGATCGAACGCGACTCGCTGGCACTTCTCGGCCTGCGCTAATCACAAGGAGCCTGTATGTCGTACGAAGCAAAACTCACCGCACTCGGCTACCGTGTCGAGGTAGTCGAACTCAACGCCGGCCGCCTGATGCATGCCGTTCGCACCGGCAATCTGATCTACACCTCGGGGCAGGTGTCGCGCTGGGGCGATCGAGAAATCAAAGGCAAACTCGGCACCGACCTGAGCGTCGAACAGGGGTATGAAGCAGCCCGCTTATCGGCACTCGGCTGCCTCAGCGCCGTCAAAACCCTCGCTGGCTCGCTCGACAACGTCGTGCAAATCGTCAAGGTTCTCGGCATGGTGAACGTCGCTCCCGGTTTCGACAACACACCGGGGGTTATTCATGGCTGCAGCGATCTGCTGATCGAGGTCTTCGGCGATGCCGGGCGGCATGCACGCAGCGCTGTCGGCATGACCTTACCGTTCGATTATGCCGTCGAGATCGAAATGATTGTGGAAGTGCGCTGAGTCGCACAGGAGTAGACTGATGTCGATCACGCATACTAATAGCGAACTGGCCCAACGCGCTGCGGCTGTCATCCCCGGTGGGGTTAACTCATCAAACCGCCGCCTTCCCTGGCCACTGGTGGTTACCCACGCGGCCGGCGCCTCGTTCACCGACGCCGACGGCACGACCTTCCTCGATTATCACGCCGCCTTCGGCCCGCTGATCCTTGGCCATAACCATCAGCGCGTCAATGCCGCCGTGCACGACGTTATCAACCAGATCGACATCATCGGTGCCGGCGTGACCGAGCGCGAGGTCACGCTGGCCGAAACCCTGGTGCATCATATTCCAAGCGCCGAACGCGTGCTACTCACTAATTCCGGCTCCGAAGCAACCTACGCCGCCCTGCGGCTGGCCCGCGCCGTCACCGGTCGCGATGCCATCATCAAGTTCCAGGGTACGTACCACGGCTGGCACGATTCCATTCTGATGAATGTGATCTCGCCGCCCGAAAAGATCGGCCGGAAAGATCCGCTCTCGCTCGGTATGCTGCCGGCCGCCATCGATAGCACCGTCGTGCTGCCGTTCAACGACACCGATGCGCTCACCGAGTTGCTGCAGCAGCGCGGCGAGACGATTGCCGCGATTATTGTTGAAATCATTCCGCACAATATCGGTTGCGTGCTGCCCGAACCGGCATTCCTGGCCGCCCTGCGCACTCTGACGCAGCAGTATGGCATTGTGCTGATCTTCGACGAAGTCATCACCGGTTTTCGCCATGCCCTCGGCGGCTACCAGAGCATCTGCGGCGTGACGCCCGATCTGAGCACATTTGCCAAGGCGATGGCCAACGGCTACCCGATTGCCGCCCTCGTCGGGCGCGCTGAACTCATGGATCGCTTCGGCCCGGGGGGCGGGGTCTTCTTCGCCGGCACCTACAATGGGCACCCGGTGGGGGTTGCTGCGGCCCTCGCAACCATCGCCGAACTCGCAGATGGCAGCATTCACCGCCACTGTTTTGCACTTGCCGACTATGCCGCCAGTGAATTGCGCACCATTGCTGCCGATCTGGGCATCCCACTCATCGTCGCACAGTTCGGCTCGGTATTTGTCCCTTACTTTATCGATCCGGCCCGGGCACCGATCCGCTCATACGAAGATCTGCTTGCCAACGATACCGCCCGCGATATCTGGTTTCGCAGCGAAATGTGCCGCCTTGGTATCTTCATGCTGCCACAGGCACTCAAACGCAACCATGTCAGCGCTGCCCATACCCGCGCCGATATTGATCGCACCCTCGAAACGGCCCGCGAGATCCTGCGCACCCTGTAGCATCGCATGGCTGCTACCGCAGCTCTACTGAAGAAAGCAACCCGATGCGCTCGAATAAGCTCGGCAACAGCGACCTGCATGTCAGTTCGATCGGCCTTGGTTGTGTCACCTTTGGGCGCGAGATCGACCGCGACACCGCGTTTGCCGTGATGGATCGCGCCATGGCGGCCGGTATCACCCTCTTCGATACGGCCGAAGTCTATGCCGCCGGGCGCTCCGAGCAGATCGTCGGCGAATGGCTTGCCGCACGCGGCACGCGCCGGCAGATCGTCGTGGCAACCAAAGTCGCCGGTAGCCTCAGCTACGAACGGGTCATCACTTCCGCCGAAGCCAGCCTGCGCCGGTTGCAGATCGATACGATCGACCTCTTCCAGCTCCATCGCTGGGATCCCGAGATTCCGCTTGACGAAACCCTCGCGGCGCTCGATCAACTGGTGCAGCGCGGGCTGGTGCGCTATGTCGGCTGCAGCAACTACGCCGCCTGGCAGATCTGCAAGGCGCTCTGGCGGCAGGATGTCGCCGGGTATGCACCATTTGTGGCCGCTCAGCTCAACTACAGCCTTGCCATGCGCGGCATCGAAGACGAACACCTGCCGCTGTGTGCCGACCAGCAACTGGGGGTGCTGGCCTATAGCCCGCTGGGGGCCGGTTTTCTGACCGGTAAATATGCGCCGGGGGCGCCGATTCCTGCCGGTACGCGCTTCGATGTTGTTCCCGGCCACGAGGTAGGCTACTTCACCACGCGCAACTTTGCCATGCTCGATCTGCTGCGCGAACGCGCCACCGCATGGGGTACCACCATGCCGCAACTCGCCCTGGCGTGGGCCTTTAGCCGCCCCGGTATAACGAGCACCCTGATCGGCAGCCGCAGCCCGGCCCATGTCGATCAGGCACTCCAGGCCGCAACGCTCAACCTGAGCAGCGCGCAGCTCGCCGAACTCAGCACCCTCAGCGATCCCCAACCGTGATACCCTGCGACCTACCGGAACGTCACATACACCAGCAACGCCAGCAGCACGCTCCCCAACAGCGAATACTCAAGCAACACACGCCCATGCATGCGCTGTTCGAGGTAGCTCTGCAATAGCCCGATCACCACATAGAAGATCACCAGCAGCAATGCACCACCGATCAAGAACGATGCCGACCAGTAGTTGAGTGCCCAGGTCGCCTCGGCCAGCATCAGCCCGACGGTGCCGCACAACAGGAATGGCCGGGTTCGTGCACGCGACCAGTGGAGCAACGCATAGGCCAGCAGCGTGCCGGTCGTACCGATCAGCGCCGCCGAATAGAGGGTTCGCAGGCGCGCATAGTACACCGCACTGAAGACCGCAAAAGCCAGAAACAGCGTGATCGCCTGCAGCACCAGCCGCGCCGACTGCTGCGTCGCCGGGCGGCGATCCAGCCCGTAGTGCTGCCCGATCAATGCCGCAAACAGCAGCGCCCCGGCTGCGACCAGGGCAATAATAAATGCCAGGGCGTCGAGGCTGGCGCTGAATAGCCGAAAGAACGCAAACGAGGCGATGATCGCAAACGAGGGCAGAATCCAGAATTCCGGCACCAGTTCGAACGCAACCGGGCCGATCCGGATCGCCGGTAAGGCCCGCGTCTGCATCTCGGGGTGGGTGCGAATGAAGACATCCGCACCGGTGCTGGTGATCACCACCAGCGAGGCGATCAGCAACCACGAGATCGTGATCACCGGCAGATCGCCGCCCAAGCGGGCACGCAAAATATTAGGGTTGATATCGATGAAGAATACGACCGCCAGCCCGAGCAGCACCAGTAACACCAGCGAGACGATCCGGTCGTAGCGTGGCCGTGGCGAGGCCATAATCATAAAAACCTCCAACCAGCATCGGCAGGCAGCAAGCCAGAGCGTTATTCGGAACGCTCGGTTATGTGTGCCGCCCATGCTCAATGTTTTGCCGGATTGTAGAGACAATACCCACCCCTGTCAACTGTTTGACGCGCCGTGATCTGCGGTGCTACAATGACGCCATGGAACCGCATGATGCATCAGGTTGCCCGATTCGTCGGTGAGCCTGCAGCGTATGATCGCTACCAGCCACGAACCAACAGCACCGGCTTTCGCCATCGACATTCGGCTTGCTCGGATGGATGATATCTACCCGATCCTCGGGTTGCATCGCGAGGCCTTTGCCGACAAGTTTGGTGCCGCGTTTGGCGCTCAGGGCGCTGCACGCGGTATCGAGGCCATGGCTGAAGCCTGGCGACGCCAGGGGGTGAGCGCGCTGCGCGGCATGTTTGTTGCCACCCACGAAGGGCATGTGATCGGCACTATCTCGTTACGTACCTGGGAGATGAGTGGCGAGAGCAGTGCCGCCGCCGAGCTCGCCTTCCACAAGATCCTCGGTATCTGGGGTGCCATGCGATCGATCTTCGCCCTCTCGCTCCTCGATCATCAGATCGACCGTAACGAAGGGTATATCACCGATGTCGCCGTACTCAGCCCCTTCCGCGGGCGTGGCGTGGCAAGTGCCCTGCTCAGCCGCGCCGAGGTCGAAGCCCGCACCCGCAACAAACAGTTTCTCGGCCTGTATGTCAGCAGTACCAACATAGGCGCCCGCCGGCTATACGAGCGCTTCGGCTATCAACCGTATCGCACCCGGCGTTCGCTGCTCGCCGGCCTCATACTCCAGCAGCGCGTCTGGCTCTATATGCGCAAAAATCTCACCTGATCCGGAGGACAGACAATGACGTCTGATCGTGTCAATCCGTTCCATATCGCTCAGCAGCAGTTTGATGATGCCGCTGCCATGCTCGATCTGCCGCAGGATGTTCGCGATGTACTGCGCGAGCCGCAGCGCGAACTGACGGTTCGTTTCCCGGTGAAGCTCGACAACGGCACGACCCGTGTGTTCACCGGCTATCGTGTCCAGCATAACCTGGGTCGTGGCCCTACCAAAGGCGGCATCCGCTACCATCCAAGCGTCGATATCGATGAAGTGCGCGCCCTGGCGATGTGGATGACATGGAAATGTGCCCTGGTCAATATCCCCTATGGTGGTGCGAAGGGCGGCGTTGTGGTGGATCCGGCCGATCTGTCGTTTGAAGAACTCGAACGCCTTACGCGCCGTTTTGCCGCCGAAGTGAGCCTGATCGTCGGCCCGGAACGCGATATCCCCGCCCCTGATGTCAATACCAATCCGCAAACAATGGCCTGGTTCATGGATACTCTCTCGATGCACCAGGGCCATACCATCAATGCCGTCGTCACCGGCAAACCGGTCGAGGTCGGCGGCTCGCTCGGGCGCAACGAAGCCACCGGCCGCGGTGTCAGCCTCATGGTGCGCGAGTGGGCGCTACGCCGGGATCTTGATCTCAGCGATCTCGCGATCGTTGTGCAGGGGTTTGGTAATGTCGGCGGTATTGCCGCCCTGCTGCTTACCGAACTCGGCTGCCGCGTGATCGGCATCGGCGACGCTACCGGCGGTTATGTTCGGCGCAGCGGGCTCGATATCGCCGCCATGCGCACCTATGCCGCACAGCACCCACGCCGCCTGCTCGAAGGGTATACCGCCGCCGGCCTCGAACACGTTACAAGCGCCGAACTACTCGAAACCGCATGCGATGTGCTGGTGCCGGCCGCCCTCGAGAATCAGCTCACCGAGCAGAATGCTGCACGCATTCAGGCCCGGGTGATCGTCGAGGGGGCCAATGGCCCAACAACCCCCGCCGCCGATGAGATCTTCAACCGGCGCGGGATCATGGTCGTGCCCGACATCCTCGCCAATGCCGGCGGTGTGACCGTCAGCTATTTTGAGTGGGTTCAAGGGCTGCAATCCTTTTTCTGGGGCGAGCAGGATGTCAACCATCGCCTCGAACAGATCATGGTAAGCGCCTTCGATCAAGTGTACAATCTGGCACAGCAGCGACGTATCTCGTTACGCCTGGCCGCATACCTGCTGGCCGTCAGGCGCGTTGCCGACGCCAATATCATTCGGGGAATCTACCCATAGCACAGAAAGAGGAAGATCCATGGCCTACGCAACCATGATCGGTGCCAAGGTGCGCCGCAAGGAAGATCCACGACTGATCACCGGTAGCGGTACCTATGTCGGTGACCTCAAACTCCCCGGTATGCAGCATGTCGCCTTTGTGCGTAGCCCATACCCACACGCCACTATCGGCCATATCGATATATCCGCCGCGCTGGCACGCCCCGGCGTGACGGCGGTTGTCCCCGGCCGCGATCTGCTCGATGCCTACGAGCCGTTGCCGATCGGCAGCGGCGGCGAAGGCGGTACAAGCGGTAGCGTCAGCCGCCCGCACTCACACTATGCGATCTCGATCGATCGCGTACGCCATACCGGCGAGATCGTCGCCGCTGTGATCGCTACCTCACCCGAAGTCGCCGTCGATGCGGTGGCCGATGTGATCGTCGATTGGCAACCACTGCCGGCAATTGTCGATATGGAACAGGCTGCTTCGCCTGATGCGCCACGCCTGTTCGATAGCCTGCCCAGCAATGTCGATCATGTCTGGGAATGCAACGTTGGTGATGTGGCCGGCGCATTCGCATCGGCCGATCGGATCGTCAAACAGCGTATGGCCAACCAGCGCCTCGCCGGCGTTTCGATGGAAGGGCGTGCGGTCGTCGCCCTGCCTGATTACACCACCGATGGCCTGACGGTCTGGACGAGTACGCAGGCACCGCATCTTTCGCGCGGCAGCCTGGCAAAAACCCTGCGCATGCACGAAAACCAGATCCGTGTGATTGCCCCCGAGGTCGGCGGTGGGTTCGGTATCAAGATCGGTGTCTACCCCGAAGATGTCGCACTTGCAGCCCTTGCCCGCATCCACCGCATCCCGCTGCGTTGGGTCGAGACACGTGTCGAACATATGCTGGCCACCACTCATGGCCGCGCCCAGATCGCCGAATACGAAGCGGCCGTCAAGGCCGACGGCACGATCACGGCATTGCGCGTGCGGATCACCGCCGATATCGGTGCCTACCCGGTCGCACCCGATATCCCGGATCTGACGGGCAAGATGCTGGTGGGGGTATACCATATTCCCGCGGCCGATGTGCAGATCAGCTGCGTCTTTACCAATACCACGCCGGTGGCGGCGTATCGCGGGGCCGGACGCCCCGAGGCAGCCTATTATATCGAGCGATTGGTCGATGTGATTGCCGCCGATCTCGGCCTCGACCCGGCCGATGTACGCCGGCGTAACTTCATTCCACCAGCGGCCTTCCCCTACCGTACCGTCGTCGATACACTCTACGATAGTGGTGAGTATGATCGCGCGCTGAGCAAGGCGCTCATGATCAGCGACTATGCCGGCCTGCGCGCCGAACAGGTACGCCGCCGCGCTGCACATGCCGCCGGCGAACCGGTATCACTGCTCGGAATCGGCATGGCAACCTATGTCGAGATGTGCGGGTTCGGCCCCTACGAAAGCGCCTCGGTGCGCGTCGAGCCAACCGGCACCGTCACGGTGATGACCGGCATCTCGCCGCATGGCCAGGGTACCGGCACCACCTTCGCCCAGATCGTTGCCGATCAACTCGGGGCCGATTTCGAGCAGATCATCGTCAAACATGGCGATACTGCAACCACCCCCATGGGTCAGGGAACCATGGGCAGCCGCAGCCTGGCCGTCGGGGGGGCCGCCCTTGTCCGTGCCGTCGCGAAAGTTCGCGAGAAGGCCAGCCGCGTTGCGGCGCATCTGCTCGAAGCCGCTCCTGATGATATCGTGCTCGAAGCCGGGCGCTACCAGGTGCGTGGTGTGCCCGATCGCCATCTGAGCCTGATCGAAATCGCCGATCGAGCCTATTCCGACGATCTGCCCGATGATATTGATCCGGGCCTTGAGGCTGTCGATTTCTTCAAGCCACCGGAGTTGATCTACCCCTTCGGCGCACATGTTGCGGTGGTGGAAATCGAACCAGATACCGGCCAGGTACGCGTTCATTCCTACTTTACCGTCGATGACTGCGGGCCACGGATCAGCCCGGTGATTGTCGCTGGCCAGGTGCATGGCGGGCTGGCACAAGGGATCGCCCAGGCACTCTTTGAAGAGGTCGTGTACGATTCGAATGGTCAGCTGCTCAGTGGTTCACTCATGGATTACACCATTCCACGCGCCGATGATCTGCCGAACTTCACCCTCGACAAAACCGAAACGCCAACGCCACACAACCCGCTCGGCGTCAAGGGGATCGGTGAGGCAGCCACAATCGGCTCGACCCCGGCTATCACGAATGCCGTTGTTGATGCGCTGGCCCACCTCGGTGTGCGCCATCTCGACATCCCACTCCGCTCGGAACGTATCTGGCGTGCCCTGCAGAACCGGAAAGAATCACAATGACCGATCTGCCGCCCGGCGTCAGCATGATCGATGCCCTGCACCTCGGCCGGCCGCATGTTATCGCCGCGTATCTGCTCACCGGCGATGCACCGGCCCTGGTCGACCCCGGGCCGGCGAGCACATTGCCGGCCATTGAGGCCGGCCTGGCGGCGCACGGGCTGACGATCGACGACCTGCATGCCGTGTTGTTGACGCATATTCACCTCGATCATGCCGGGGCTGCCGGCACTCTGGCGCGGCGCAACCCACGGCTGCGGGTGTATGTCCATCAGCGGGGCGCGCCGCACTTGATCGCGCCCGAGCGCCTGATCAACAGTGCACAGCGGATCTATGGCGATCAGATGGCGGCCCTGTGGGGCGAATTCCTGCCGCTGCCGGCCGATCGCCTTAGCATCCTGCATGGCGGCGAAACGATCCAGCTCGGCTCACGCCGGATCGAGGTGCTCGATGCACCCGGCCATGCCTCGCATCATGTCGTCTATCTCGAACCGGCCTTCGGCAGCGCCTGGGTCGGCGATATTGCCGGGGCCCGCCTGCCGGGCGCCAACTATATTCAGCCCGCCACTCCACCGCCCGATATCGATCTTGAAGCCTGGCGGGCAACCATCGATACCCTGCTTGCCATGCACCCGCAAACGTTACTCCTCACCCACTTCGGCCCATCCGGCAACCCCGCACACCACTTTGCCGAACTCTGGCAAGCCACCACCACCTGGGCTGATGTCGTCCGCTCCAGCCTGGCACACAGCGAAGATGAAGCCACCGCAATCGCACGCCTGCAGCTGCTCACCGATCAGGCGCTCAGCGCTGCCCCCGCAGCGGTACGTGCAGAATACGCCCAGGCCGCTTCGGTTGCCATGAGCTGGCATGGCCTGGCGCGCTACTGGCGTAAACGAACAGCCTGACACACCAAACGGGCGGCTCTGCCGCCCGTTCCGAGATTCTGAAGAAGATCAGCGATGCACCTAGCTGTAGGCGTATTTCTTCCATACATCGTGGCGCTCAAGTTCGCCAAGCAGGGCAAATGCAACATACTGCGGCTGGCGCGGCACCGTCAACAGCGTCATCATAGCTTCTTCGGGGGTGCGGCCGCCCTTGCGATGATTGCACTCACGGCATGCCGCCACAACATTATCCCACGTTGTCAGGCCGCCACGTGATCGCGGCAACACATGATCGACCGTCAGGCTGCCACGACCCGGTTGCGACCCGCAGTACATGCATGTCTCGCGGTCACGCGCAAACACGCCACGGCGCGAACATGGCAACCGCAGGCGGCGTGGAATGCGAATATAGCGCACAAGCCGGATCACAAGTGGAACTTCGAAGGAGATGCCGCTGGCACGCAGACGCTGCGCGGCAGCTTCTACCAGCTCGGCTTTATCTTGAAGCAGAAGCACCACCGCACGACGGATGGAGATCAACTGCAGCGGCTCGTAGCTCGCATTGAGGACGAGAACACGTTGCCCCAAGAAACACCCCCCTTTCCTAAGCAGCACATCAATGCTATGCGTGCACACGAAAAGGGGATCAGCCCTTTAACCTTGCACGCTGCCTATGATGTCGGCGGCACTTGCGTTGAGGAGCTCTCTCCCCCGCCGCGAGAACCGGAGAAGCGTTGTTCGACACCGATCCATGCTGTATGGGAGCGTCGCCACATATGCCCCACGATGCCACTGACCGAAGACATAACTCGGCGCGGCAGCATGATCGGCTATAAATCTGTGGAATATCGACGACAACCTTCACAACTCCTTAAAGATCGGCGCTATTTAGTATCCTTCGGGGCGGATACACCGTACTTCTAGGATACAACATCCATAATACTGCTGTCAAATAAGCATGTCGGCTGTTCAGGGCTTATGCGTTCTCTCTAGCCGCGCCCCTGTGCCTGCATGTCATCCTGAGCCGCACAGCGGCTCAGGATCTCTTCGCGAGAAGGGACCAGCCCGGCGTCGCCATCCGCTGTGCGCAGCATGCCATGCAATTCCTCCCGAGCACCACGCCTGCGGCCCACCCCTGGGCGCTTGCCGGAGTTTGCACCCGCCATGTACAATACGCACGCAGCATGGCTGCTGTACCTGGAACCTGCACATTGTTATGGGAAGGAACATCATGGAACGCACGATTATTTCGACCAATGATGCGCCACAGGCGATCGGCCCATATTCACAGGCGATCGCATTTGGTGATCTGGTCTTCTGCTCGGGGCAGATCCCACTCACCCCCACGGGGTCACTTGTCGATGGCGATATCACTGTTCAGACCCATCAGGTGCTGAGCAATCTGCGTGGGTTGCTGGCTGCCGCCGGTAGTTCGCTCGATCAGGTGGTGAAGACGACCGTCTTTCTGGCCGACATGGGTGAATTTGCCGCCATGAATGCCGTCTATGCCGAGTACTTTCCGGATGCACCGCCGGCACGCTCGACGGTTCAGGTCGCACGCCTGCCACGCGATGTGCGCGTCGAGATCGAAGCTATTGCGCTTCGTCATAAGTAGAAAGTAATACTGTGTTTCGTAATCTTGCACCCGGTGCGATCGGAATTCGCACCGATCTGCGCGGCGCACTGGCGCTGGCTAGCGAGGCCGGCTGGCAGGGGATCGATGTGCCGATCAGTGAAGCAGCTGCAATCGCCGCCACTACCTCGGCCGCTGATGTGGCCGCGCTGTTCACCGAATCCGGGATCCGCCCCGGTGGCTGGGGGCTGAGCATCGACTGGCGTGTACCCTACGATCGGGCAGCGCTCGACACCCTTGCCGAGCATGCCGCCCTGGCGCAGCAACTCGGCTGCACCCGTGTCTGCACCTGGTTGCTGCCCTTCTCGGACGAGCGCCCGTTCCGCGAGAACTTTGCGTTTCATGTGCAGCAGCTTCAGCCGATTGCCCGCACACTCGAAGCTCATGGCTGCCGCCTCGGCCTCGAGTTCATCGGGCCACGCACCATGCGCGAAGAGCATCGCTACGGCTTCATCTACAGCATGGAGGGCATGCTCTGCCTGGCCGACGCGATCGGGTCGAATGTCGGCCTGCTGCTCGACTGCTGGCACTGGTATACCTCGCTTGGCACGATCGCCGATCTGCGCGCCCTGCGCGCCGCAGATATCGTCTATGTCCATGTCAATGATGCTCCCGCAGGTATTGCCATCGAGGCCCAGGCTGATCTGGTGCGCTGCCTGCCCGGAACAACCGGGGTGATCGATCTGACGGGCTTCTTACGCACCATCGCCGAGCTTGGCTACGATGGCCCGGTGACCCCTGAGCCGTTCGAGAAGCGCCTCGGCGATCTGCCGCCAGCGCAGGCCAGCCGCGAAACCCACGCGACTATGCTCGCGGCATGGCGGGCTGCCGGGCTGGGAACATAAGCTGCTGATCGATAGCTAGCCACACCCAGGGGATCAGGCATCCACAGCAACGGCGGCTTGATCCCCTCGGCGATCAGCTATGCAATCTATCGGCCAGGCCCGCCGATCTGCCATACCTTCGCCCTTTGCCACCCCAATTCGGCCGGCAGCCCTGCACCCGACCGGCCGCAGCCTCATTCTGGCAGGCGCAATCCCTCCGTGCCGTGCAATACCAGCCCATCGCGTACCAGGCCCTCGACAAGCTGCTGCAGCCAGGCTTCGTCGGCAGGCTGGAATTCCGGCTTGAGCAACGGCCCGAGTTCGGCCAGCGCGAGCACCGCGCCGGGTGCGAGCTCCCGCAAAAGCGCCACTACCCGCCCGCGGTAGAAGCGGTTCGAACCGGCAAACGGCGCTTCGCGACGCTCGGCAATCCGCCGGCGCGGCGGCGATACCGCGAATGGATCGGCATCGGCGGCCTTGCGTGCCTGGTAATCAGCACACTGTTCAGC
This sequence comes from uncultured Chloroflexota bacterium, assembly GCA_937859575.1. GTDB lineage: Bacteria > Chloroflexota > Chloroflexia > Chloroflexales > Roseiflexaceae > CALLZL01. The sequence continues at coordinate 16,761 of CALLZL010000140.1, read as the reverse complement.
AATCGGGCAGCGCCAGCAGATCGGATTGACCGATGGACACAACAGTGCGCCAAGCTCCATGATCGCCTGGTTCCAGGCCCATCCCTGGCCGGCAGGCACAACCATTGCCGCCAGCCGGTTCAACGGCGCATCGGTCAGAGCCGGATCGATCATATCGGCAAACACCCGCAGCAACACCCGGCGAATATTCGTGTCGATAAAGCCGACATCCTGTTCGAAGGCAAAACAGGCAATAGCACCGGCAGTATACGGGCCAATGCCGGGCAGCTGCCGGAGTGCCGCAACATCACGCGGGAAGCTGCCACCGTACTCGGCCAGCACATGCCGCGCCGCACGCTGCATATTAACGGCCCGCCGATTGTATCCCAGCCCGGCCCAGGCGCGAATCACCTCGGCAGGCGCCGCCTCCGCCAGTGCCGTCAGAGTCGGGAATTGTGTCAGGAAGGCCAGATAACGCGGCACTACCCGATCGACCTGCGTCTGCTGCAGCATGACTTCGGCCACCATGACGGCATATGGATCACGGGTGCGACGCCATGGCAGATCACGCCCCTCGGCAGCAAACCAGGCCAGCAGCCGGCGCTGCAGCTGCACCAGCCGCTGATCCTCGATCCCCTGGCCCGGCTCCGGTTCGTTCGGCATCATTCCTACCTTCAATGCTCGGGTAGCGGCACAACTACCCCTACCGCTCTATGGTATTATCAGTACGACCCGCAATAAGAGATTCCCAGGAGACATGCATGCCAGCAAATACCACGCAACGTGCGCTCGTGATCGGCGCACACCCCGATGATAACGAATTTGGCGCCGGCGGCACCATCGCCCGCCTCACCGCCCAGGGATGGGATGTAACCTACATTATCTGCACCAATGGCAATAAAGGCAGCCATGATCCAGGCATGTCAACCTTTCGTCTGTCGGAACTACGCGAGGCCGAACAACTAGCCGCTGCTGCTGTGCTCCATGTCGGGCGTGTCATATTCCTGCGCTATAACGATGGTGAACTCGAGCCGACCCCTGCACTGCGGGCCGAGATCGCCCTCTATATCCGCCACTTCCAGCCACACTATGTCTTTACGCACGACCCATGGAAGCACTATATGCTGCACCCCGATCACCGCGCCGTCGGTTTTGCCGTAATCGAAGGGATCGTATCGGCACGTGATCATCTGTTTATGCCGGGGCTCGGCCAGATCGGCATCGGCGTCTGGCGGCCGGAATTTCTCTTCCTCTGGGGTGCCGAACAACCCGATCACCACGAAGATATTTCCGATACACTCGAACGCAAGATCCTGTCGCTGCGCGAACATCATACCCAGCTCGACGAAAACCCCGGCTGGGAAGATCGCGTCCGCCAGCGGAGTGCCGAGCTCGGCAGCAGCCTTGGTATCGCCGCCGCCGAATCATTCCGCCGCCTGGCGCTGTAACCGAGTCTTCCGTCGGATGCGCTCATACGGCACGAGTGTCGTCGTTGCAGCGCATCCGACGCAACAAGAAGAACCGCATGAGCCCTGATCAGCAGCTGCATGTACCTGCCGATATCGATCCCTGGGCATTGCTCGGAGATCTGACGACGGCGATTGCGATTATTGACACTCAGTTGACACTCCGCTATGCAAATCATGCCTGGCAACAGCTGAGCGGGGGGGCGTCGATCTGGGATCTCATCCATCCCGATGATGACGAACAGGTACGTGCCACCTGGAACAACCTGATCGCCACCGACCAGCCAACCGCCCTGGCCATTGAGTTCCGCTTGCGCGGCCCACACGAGGCATGGCGCTGGGTCTATTGCCGCAGTTCCATGCTTACCCATCACCTCACAGCACAGCCACAGATCCTGATCACCGCCGACGACGTCACAGCGCGCAAACAGGCCGAAGCCGAGCTCGCCCGCGGCCTTCACGAAACAACCGTGCTCAACCGCGTCTTTGCTGCGACGGCATCGGCACTCGAACCGAACCAGATCTTGAGTATCTTGTGCCGCGAACTGGCGCAGGCACTCGCCCTGCCGCAGGCTGCGTTTGCGCTTCTGCGACCCGAAACCGATGATCTGGTTGTCGTTGCCGAATATTGCGCACCCGAGCGCCCAGCGGCACTCGGCACCATTATTTCGATCAGCGGCAACCCGGCGACACAGCATGTTATCACGCATCGCGAGCCGGTTGTCACGGTTGATGTCTTGCTCGATCCACGCCACGCGGGATTCCGCGAGATCGGCCGGCGGCGTGGCACCGTCTCGCTGCTGATCGTGCCCCTGCTGATCGGCGATCGGGTGATCGGAACCCTCGGGCTCGACTCGATCGTCGAGCGCCCTTTCAGCGATGACGAGATTCGCCTCTCCTGTAATGTTGCGGCAGCGGCCAGCCAGGCGCTCGAACAGGCGCGCCTGCATACGGCGCTACGTCAGGAGCTTGCCGAACGTGAACGGGTCGAACACAACTTGCGCGAGAACGAAGAGCGCCTGCGCCAGGCCAAAGAAGCGGCCGAGATCGCCAACCGCGCCAAGAACGAATTTCTCTCGCGGATGAGCCACGAATTGCGTACCCCGCTCAACGCCATTCTGGGTTTCGCCCAACTGCTCGAACACGATCAGCTCGAGGAAGAACAACTCGAAAGTGTCGGCTATATTCTCAAAGCCGGTGCCCATCTGCTCGAACTGATCGACGAAGTGCTCGACATCGCCCACATCGAGAGTGGCCGCCTGAAGGTGACACTCGCATCCGTACACCTCGATCAGATCGTCCAGACAGCCATCGACCTGGTGCGCCCGATTGCCGCCGAGCGGAGCATCAGATTGGCGGCCGAGCCGGATCCCGCCGGGCCGATAACCGTCTGGGTCGATCGGCAACGCCTCATGCAGGTGCTGTTAAACCTCTGCACCAATGCGATCAAATATAACCGCCCATGGGGCCTGGTGACGGTACGCTGGCTACGCCGGGGAAAGCATGCCCATATCGATATCCTCGATACCGGGTATGGTATCGCTGCCAATCATCTCGAACGACTCTTCATCCCATTCGAACGGCTTGACGCAGCCCGGCGCGGGGTCGAAGGCAGCGGCATCGGCCTGGCATTATCACGACATCTGGTTGAGCTCATGAATGGAACAATCGGCGTCGAGAGCACCCTCGGCGAAGGAAGCCGGTTCTGGATCGAACTCCCCTTGACTGCGAGCATCACAAACCGGCCGCCACAGCGCCTCACCATGACGGCACATCCCACCACCCGCAGTGTCGTCTGCCTTGATGACAATCAGGCGCATCGAAGCCTGATCAAACGCATCATGCACGCCTACCCATGGATCCGGCTGCATCATGGCTCGATTGATGCCGATAGCGTGGCGTATGTTACCCAGATCCTGCCCGATCTGATACTGCTTGATATCGACCTGCCGACTGCCGCGACCTACACGCTGATCGAAGCGCTTCAGCAGGCACCATCGACACAACCTATTCCGATTGTGGTGTTGAGCAGCGATCCAACCGGGTTGGCACGCCAACAGATACTTGCTGCCGGAGCACGCGCGTATCTGGGTAAACCGTTTGATCTGCAACAACTCATGACAACGCTCGAAGAACTGCTGGAAAAGGTTGCGAACCAATGATCGCAGAGGAAGATTTCTTCAAAGCGCGCATTATGATTGTTGACGACGAGCTGACGAATGCGCGTTTGCTTGAGCGCATGCTGCAGCGCAAAGGGTATACCAATCTGCAGATCGTAACCGATTCACGCGAGGTTATTCCACGCTATATCGAACTACGACCTGATCTCATTCTGCTCGATCTCCTGATGCCGTATATGGATGGATATGCAGTACTCGAACAGCTGACTCCGCTGATCGGATCCGATACGTATGTGCCAATTCTGGTACTCACGGCCGATATTACCCTGCATGCGCGGCAACGTGCCCTTGCCAGCGGTGCAAACGATTTTCTCACCAAACCATTAAATGCAACTGAGGTGTTGCTGCGGATCCATAATCTGCTCGAAACACGCCTGCTGTATCTCGAACTTCAGCAACAGAATCAGAAACTCGAAGAGCATGTACGCCAGCGGACGCTGGAATTGCAAGAGGCACAGCGTGAGATTTTGCAGCGGTTAGCACGCGCCGCCGAGTTTCGCGAAGAGAACAGCAGCGATCACCCGCAGCAGGTCGGCCAACTGGCCGAACAACTTGCCCGCGCACTCGGTCGCGGGGTACGTGATGTCGAGATGATCGGGATGGCGGCACCGCTCCACGATCTGGGGATGATCGGTATTCCTGACGATCTGCTGCTCAAGCCGGGGCAACTCTCATCGAACGAAAGTGCCGTGCTCCAGGCACACACCGCCATTGGTGCCGGCATTCTCGCCGGCAGTCGCTTCCCGCTGCTGCGCATGGCCGAAGAGATCGCCATCGCACATCACGAGCATTGGGATGGCAGCGGCTACCCCAACCGGCTGCGTGGCAGCGAGATCCCCTGGCCGGCCCGGATCGTCTCGATCGTTGATGCCTACTGTGCCATGACACGTGCCAAGCGCTATCGCCCGGCCATGGATCATAGCCAGGCACTCAGCGAGATCGAACGGTATGCGGGAACCCAGTTTGATCCGGAATATGTCGCGGCATTTGTTCAGATGATGCATAGCACAACACCACCCTGACCAGCATGCCGATCGTCGGAAACCCACAACCGCCCTACGAGCGGCGGCGACGCTGCGGTGAAGGTGGCGGAGGCGGTGGATCGCCCGCCAGTGCGCGGCTGATCAGATCATTCTCGGCGGCGACCTGGGCTGCATAACTTTCGAGTGATGCACTGCGACGCTGGCGGAGGGCGAGTGCCGCAACCTGCCGAATATCGTCGATCGTCACCTGTGCCCGATAATCAGAAGCCGCCCGCGCCCGTGCCGCTTCAAAAAGGGCGATCTCGGCCCGGTGCGATGGAATCTTCAGCCGTTGGATACACGCCAGCGCATAGGCTTCGCTCTCGGGTGGAATAATCACATGCGGCAAGATCTCGCGAGCCGCTGCCACTTCATCACGCAGCCGCTCGGTTTCGGCAGCATACCGTTTGCGAAATGCGGCCGAATCTTCACGAAACTCACGCGCCCGGCGGTAGATCTCCATGCGTTCGGTGCTGCCTTCGAGCGGCGCAATCCAGACCCTCAGCGCGAAACGGTCGAGAATCTGCGGCCGCAACGAGCCTTCCTCCGGGTTCATCGAACCAATCAGCACAAACTGCGACGCAAACAGCCGCGTTGCGGCACCCCGCCGCAGGAAGGTGCGCCCCTGCGCCGCCGCATCAAGGATGGCATCAACAACCTGTGTATCGAGCAGGTTGATTTCGTCGATATAGAGGAGATTGCGATGGGCGCGCGCAAGCACACCTTCCTCGAAGACGACGCGCTGCTGCTCGATCGCAACCCGTTCGTTGATCCCGCCCACCACATCTTCGAGCCGCGCATTGAGCGGCAGCTCGATCAAACGCATGCGCTGCCGGCGCACCACCGCCTTGCCGTCGGCATCCTGCTCTTCATGCTCAACATCAGGCAGAATATCGAGTAACGCCCGCACCGCACTCGTCTTCCCGACACCATACGGCCCGATCAGCAACACGCCACTGAGCTGCGGATTGACAAGCGCCAGCACCAGCGCCGTCTTCAGCTCGGGCTGGCCGACGATGCCAAGGAATGGAAACGGCAGGATTTCATCCACTAGTACAACTCGATATCAGCATCAAGCAGCGTCAGATCAGGGCGCTCAGTTTCGATCCAGCGCACCAGTGCATCCAGCTGGCCACGCGCATACTCAGCCGAACCCGAAACACACGCTACACCAATCACTGCCCGTGCATGCAGATCCTGCGCCGCTACTTCGGCAATCGAAACATTAAAGCGGCTGCGGATCCGGCCGATTAACGATTTCACGATGCTACGCTTTTCTTTCAACGAATGCACCCCCGGCAGATAGAGGGTGATCAGGCATGACGCAACTACCATGGCTTAGTTCCACGCCCAGATGCTGCCATACTCCCCCGGTGGGCGCACACCCGGAAGCAAGGCGACCTCCGCTTCGATTGCTGCCGTCATTTCAGAGATCCGCGTCGCAACATCGGCTTCGAGCCAGTGCTGTTTCCGCTGTGTATCGACCCGCAGCCGGTGTGCCAGCCAGTAGGTGAGCTCGACCACCCCCTCGGGCAGGCGCTCGACCTCGTGAGCATAACCGGTGGCTGCCTGCAGGCGGCTCCAGTAGTGCTGATACGCCTGCCGCAATACGTCTGCCGCGTCATGCAGCGCGTCACTGCTCTCTTCGGGCAGATACGACACCGACGCAACCAGATACGGCTGGTGCTGGATGAGATACTGGATACGAAAGCGATGCTGCCCCATTGCCACCAGATAGTAGCGCCCATCATCAAGCCGAACACTATCGGTGATGCGTGCAGTGGTGCCGATGCCATGCGGTATAGCGGGTGAACCCTGTGCCGGATCCGGCTCACCAGCCGCACCGGCAAGTGCGCGCAACCGTCGGATCCATGGGTCGTCGGCTTGCACTTCATCACCACTACGGATCAGCACCACACCAAATGGGCTACCCTGTTCGAGGCACCGACCGATCATCATGCGGTAGCGTTCTTCGAAAATATGCAGCGAGATCGGCGCGCCGGGGAACAACACCGTATTGAGGGGAAAGAGTGGCATCTTTTGCGTCATGAGATACCCTCCCCCGGCAGGGTACATGCCCAGATCTCTGCCTGGTGTGTGCCCAGATGCAGATCGATGCCGATCTCGATCTCGGGGCCGGCCAGCGCCTGCGTGATCGCGCCGCTGCGTGCGGCAACCTGCACGCCGGCACTCATCAGCGGCACCGGCCCGATCCGCAAATCAAGCAGATCGGCGCGGATCTCGACACCACTCTCACCGACGGCAACAAGCAGTGCGCCCCAATCGCTCCGGGCATGGGCGCATACCCAGCGTACCGCCGGCGAACGCGCCACCGCCGTAGCCACCTGCCGCGCCGAGGCCGCACTCAGCGCACCGCGAACATGCACAACGATCTGTTTGCCGCCACTTGCCGCATCTCGCACAACCTGCTGTGCCAGATCGCTACACAGTACATCAAGCGCCTCTTGAAAAGCGCCATACTCCCATGATGTCGCATCCAGAATGGGCGCACCGCCGGCAGCACCATTCGCCAACAGGATCACGCCATCATTCGGGCTGCTCTCGCCGTCGATCAGGATCCGGCCAAACGAACACTCAAAGCTACGATCGAGCGCCCGCATCAAGAGCCGCTGATCAAGCATGGCATCAGTCGTCACCAGTGCCAGCACCGTACCCTGGCGCGGCATGCTAAACCGGCTCCCCTTGGCCATACCGCCGAGCCGCAACGTATGCCCCTCGCGAAGCGCTACCCGCAGTGCACGCTCCTTTGGCCGCGCCTCATTGGTCAGGATCGCAATTGCCGCCCGCCGCCCGCCGCCACTATCGAGTTCGGAAGCGGCCCGCCGGATCCCTTCACGCATACGCGGCATCGGCAATGGCACACCGATCTGCCCGGTCGACATGAGCAGCACACTATCGCGCGGGATCTCGAGTTCGTCGGCGACGACCTTCGCGCTCTCGACCGCATCGGCAAGCCCGGCCGGGCCTGTCGCGGCATTGGCCTGCCCGGCATTGATCAGTACCGCACGCGTATTTTCGTGGCTGCGTGCCAGAATTGCCTGATTGAAAAAGATCGGTGCCGCGACCACCGCATTGCGGGTGAAGATCGCCGCAACCCGGCATGGCCGCAGTGCGTGGATCAACGCCAGATCACGCGCCCGCCCATCCTTCAGGCCTGCTGATACGCCCGTCGCACGATACCCCTGTGGGCTTGAGACATGCCCATCATCAAGAAAATGATAACTCATAGGTTGTTTCTTCCTTGAATCCCCCGCGGGCAGGAGTTTCAAGAATACGGCTATCAGATGATTCGCGCTTACCACACGCGGCAGATCAGCCCTTTGAGATATTCCCCCTCGGGGAAGGTGAGCAGCAGTGGATGATCGGCGGCCTGTGTGAGCCGTTCGAGGATCTGGACATCGCGCCGCGCATCAACGGCTGCCCCAAACAAGATCTTCTGAAACAGATCCGGCCCGATCAGCCCCGAACACGAGAAACTCGCCAGCACACCACCCGGCCGCAGGATCTGCATCGCGATCAGGTTAATATCTTTGTAGCCACGCGCAGCCCGCTCGATCTGGCCATGCGAATGGGCGAACTTCGGCGGATCCAGGATCACCACATCAAACGAACGCCCTTCGTGGCGATACTGCCGCAGCATCTTGAAGACATCGCCTTCGACGGCGGCCACCTGTGCGGTATGCTGGTTCTGCGCCAGGTTATCGCCGAGCATTGCCAGTGCCGATGCACTACTATCGACCGCCTCGACGGTTGCGGCATCGGTTGCGGCGGCAATCGTAAACCCGCCCGTATAACAGAAGCAATCAAGAACCTCGGCGCCCCGACAGTAGGCGGCAACCCGATCGCGGTTCTGTGCCTGATCAAGATAACTGCCGGTCTTCTGGCCGCCGCAGAGATCAACCAGCAGCCGGCGCGCGCCCTCGACGATCGTGAGTTGCGGCGGCGGTGCCTGACCCCAGCGCACGCCATCATCGCGCGGCAGCCCTTCCTTTTCGCGCACATCGGCATCGCCACGCTCGTAGATTCCGAGTGGTTGCACCAACTCGGCGAGGAGTGCCACAATCGCATCGGCACGCACGGCCATGCCCTGTGTCAGGAACTGCACCACCAGGAAGCCGCCGTATCGATCAACGATCAACCCCGGCAGACCATCCGATTCGGCAAAGACCAGCCGGCAGGCACCGGCGGGGGTGTTGAAACCCCGGGCCCTGCGGCCACCGATCGCCCGCAAAAACCCCCGCCCGGAGAAAGACGGGCCAAGCGGCTCCTCAGCTTCCCATGTAAAGAGGCGCACCCGGATCTGGGAACCACTGCTCCAGGTGCCACGCGCCAGCCATTCACCCTGCGCATCGCAAACATCGACAACATCGCCACGGCCGACATACCCCTGCACCCGGCGCACTGCCCCCGAGAAGATCCACGGGTGGCGCTGTTGAACCGGGCGCTCCTTGCCGGCTGCAAGAAATACGGTTGCCATGCGCTATTCCTGTGGTTGTGGTGAATAAGGGTTGTACTCTACCACGGAGCATGCTGCCTGGTCAAGATCGAATGCCTGCCGGCACCGACAGCTTGCCAACCATACAGCCGTACTGCATTAGCTGCATGCGAGGCGGAAGCCAAGGAACGGATTACGCAGATCGGGTGCGAGGCGAAAACGGCAGGCACAGCGCGCAAAGCCATGGGGGTTGGCATAACAGCCGCCACGCAGAATGCGGCGGCCGGGGCGATCCGAATCTTCACGCCCATCATCCGCCACATACGGGTAGGGCGCATCGAGCGAGGCGGTCCATTCCCACACATTGCCGGCCATGTCGAGGCAGCCATACGGGCTACTGCCGGCCGGATACCTGCCGACCGGCGTGGTACGACCGGGGCCGCCGTCACGAGTGTTGGCCCTGGCGGTATCCCACCCCTCGCCCCACGGAAAGCGCCGCCCATCGCTGCCGCGTGCGGCATGTTCCCACTCGGCCTCGCTCGGCAGGCGTAGCTGTGGTGGCTGCGCCAGCCCGGCGGGGATGTACTGCTGCGCCGCAAGCTCGGCACTGAGCCAGGCACAGAAGGCACGCGCATCATGCCAGTTGACATCAGCCACCGGGTGATCGGCAAGCGCAGCGGGTGGCTGCACCCCATGCCAGTAGACCGGTGGTGTCGCGCCACTCGCGGCAACAAAAAGCGCATAGAGGGCATTGGTAACCGGGGTGACGGCAAGAAAGCAGGCCTGCAGGCGGATCTGATGCTGCGGTGATTCTTCGCGGTATGATTCTCGCGTACCGCCATAGGCTCTGGCCAGCGCACTCAACTCGCGCTCGGGCGTGGCCATGAGGAACGGCCGCGCCGGGATGGGCATGAAGGCGGGCAACAGGGAGATAAGTGTCATGCGATCGACCAGATACTACCCTGTGGCGTCTTGACGATCTCGATCTGCACCGGGAACATGTCGCGCAGCTCCTGAATATGGGTGATCACCAGAATACGGCGGAAGTCATGCTGTACCGAGGTGATCGCCTCGACCAATCGCTCGCGACCACGGGCATCTTGCGAACCAAACCCTTCATCGATCACCAGGGTTTCGAGGCGTGCACCGGCACGGCGGGCCAACAACTTTGAGAGTGCGATCCGAATCGCGAAGTCGAGCCGGAAGGCCTCGCCGCCGCTGTAGGCGTCGTAATTACGCTTGCCGAGCTGATCGGCAATCTCGATTTCGAGGGTTTCGGTCACATCACCCTTTTTCGTCGCACCCTGGGTGATGAAATTCAAGTGCATCTGATTATCGGTCATCCGGCCGAGCAGTGCATTGGCCTCGTGTTCGAGCTCGGGGATAGCCGTTTCGATCAACATCGCCTGCACCCCCTTCTTACCATAGGCAAGGATCAATTCGTCGAACAACCCTTTACGCTCGACAGTCGCGCTACGCTGCTGTTGGCAGCGTTGCAGCTCGTCGGCGGCCTCTTCGGCACGGCGCAGATTGGCCTGCTTCTCACCCAGATCCTTCTGCCAGACTGCCAGGTCGGCACGGCCGGCACGCAAGTGTTCGGCCGCTTCATCACGCCGACGCACCGCCGGCCCCAGCGACTGCAACTCTTCTTCGAGGCTTTGCAACTCGTGTTCGGCGCCGACAATCTCGGCTTCGCGTGCCAGCAGTGTGGCTTCGTCGGCATCGAGCTGTGCTTTGTTGTGTGCCATCCACTCTTCGGCGCGTTCGAGCCGGTTCAACTCTTCGGCCCATTCGCCAAGCGTGCGCTCGGCATCGCGTGCCGCCGCATATGCCTCGGGGGTATAGCCGAGCGCAGTCAGATCGGTATCGTAGCGCATCAGGGCACGGCGCGCCTCGTGGGCAAAATCACCCAGTTCGAGGATCGTCTGCAACTGCTGCAGGCGCGCCTCCTGTTCGTAGATCGCCGGATCTTCAGCATCGATCTCACGCAGCCGAGCCTGCAACCCTTCGATCTCGCTCCGCAGCCGGCCGTGTTCAACCGCCTGGATCGTCAGATCATCAATACGTGCATCAATACGTTGGATCTCGCGTGCAATCGCATCAGGGCTACCGATCGCAGCAATCTCGGCATCGATGCGACGCAATTCGTTACGTGCCGCCGGCTCGAAGTCTTTGCGCATAATCTGGAGCTCCAGCTCGGCCAGCTGACGCTGATCGTCATCCTGGCGGCGCTGCAGTTCGGCCAGTGCATGCAGCTCACCTTCGAGGCGCGCAACAGCCGCGGCAATCTCGGGTTGCTCTGCCAGGCGGCGCTCACACGCGGCGATTTCGGCACGCAGCTCACCGAGTTGGGTTTCAAGCAGATCAGCATCGCGGCGGGCGCCCGCATAGCGCATGCGCAGATCGCCGCGCTGACGCGTATATTCAGCTTCGATATGCGCCAGCCCATCACGCCCGAGCTCCCCGCCGCAGAGCGGGCAGGTGACGGCATCAGCATCGAGCAGGGCGATCTTGCGGTTGATATCATCGCCCTGTGCCTTGATCGTCGTACACTCGGCACGCAATGCACCGGCACGCTCGCCATCGCTCCGTTCACGTTCACGCAGTTCGGCCATAGCCGTGCCAAGTGCGTCAAGTTCGCTGCGTGCTCGCCGTGCCTGCTCAAGCTCGTCACGCAGGCGCGGTTCGGCGCGCAGCCGCTCGGTCGCATCGCGGATCAAGCGCTTCTTCTCTTCGCGGGCTGTGGTAAGTGCATCGGCGCGTATTTCGATCAACTTCAGCGCATCGGCACGCTGCAACTGCAACTTCCCGATCGTCTGGCTGCGGGTGCCGAGATCATTGCGCTGATCGCGTGCTGCGGCCAGATCACGCTCGATCGTACTAAAACGGCCCAGATCGGCCGTCAGTTGTGCAATCTGTTCCTGGATCTTCGGCCGTCGTGCCGCACGTTCGCGCAGCCCACGCAGTTCACCTTCAACAATCCGCAACTCGGCACGCAGGTTCGTCTCATTATCGCGCAATGCCTGAAGCTGCACCTCACGGGCACGCTGCAGCTGATCATACTGATCACGCAGGGTTTCGAGCCGTTCGCGCTGCTCACGTGCCGCCTGGAGTGCCGTGGCACCGGCACGGATCTCGTCATGCCGGGCGATCCGTTCGGCGGCGCGGGCATACAGCAGGCGTTGCCGTTCGATCTCGACGATCAGCCGGTCGCGTTCGCTGCGCAAACGCTCGGCCTGGCGGCGGCGTTCATCACGCAGGGTGCGCCGCCCTTCAAGCTGCTGCACGCGCAGGCTCGCGCTATCGAATGCCTCCTGGGCCTGCACAACTCCGGCCTCGGTATCGGCAACCTGCTGCAATGCGCGTTCGACAAAACGCTCATATTCGTCGCGGCGCTCGGCCTGGCGGCGGTATGCCTCGATCTGGCCATCAAGGCTGCGTATCTGGCCGTCGAGATCACGGCTGCGGTTTCGGGCGCGTTCTTCAAGCTGTTCGTACTGGTTCAGGCCAAGAATATCGGCCAGTACCTGCTTGCGCCGCCCCGGTTCCTTGCGCGTAAACTCATCGGCACGCCCCTGGCGCAGGTAGGCCGAATTGGCAAAGACCTCGTACTCCATGCGCAGAGTGCGGATGATCTCTTGCTGGGTTTCACGCACGGTCGCACCACTCAGCGGCTTCCAACCCTCACCATTGCGCACCTGAAAGTCAAGCCATGTCTGGCCGCGACGGGCACGGCTCCGCTTGCGGATCACCCGGAAATCCTGGCCATCGAGGGTGAAGATCAGTTCGACTTCCATCTCGTGGGCACCAAGCGCAATCAGATCATCGGCGCTCGTCAGCCGCGCCTCGCCCCAGAGCGCCCAGGTCATTGCGTCGAGCAGCGCCGATTTGCCGGCACCATTTTCGCCCGCCAGGCACGCGATCGAGATACCGTCGAAATCGAGCGGCGGTAATTCTTCGCGATAGCACATAAAATTCCGGAGCGCAATACGCCGTGGGATCATGGTTCGCCTTCTCTAGCACAGGCATGCGGAACAGTTATAGTATACATCATATACCCCATGCCGGCATCGATACCGGCACATGCCAAATTGTGCTATGCTGAGAGGCATGGACAGACGGCTTTCTCCTTTCTTGCTGCGGCTTGATCTGCGCGCACCGGCGCTTGCCGCCGCGGCCGCGTGCCTGGCGGCGCTTGTGCTGGCCGGGGTGGTACGCCGTGCCCCGCTGGCACTGGCGGCATTGATCTACCTCGATGCACTAGCCGCCTTCTTTGTCGTTGCATTGTGTGCCGGCATGTTACTGCGCGCCGGCGCCGTACCGGCCGCGCCGGTCGCGCCGCCCCGCCGGCTCATCGGTTTCGGCTTGCTGCTCGGAGCAATCATCACACCGCTGGCGCTGCCGGCCGCCGGTATGCTGCTGCTGGGCATGCTCGCCATAACAGCGCCCGATCGCCGCCCGGCCCGGCTCGTCGCCCTGCTGTCTGCCGGCGCGCTCGTGGCAGCGGCCGGCATTCTGGCACTGCGCGGCGTCTTTGCCTTCAGCGATCCGCTGGCCGGCGCGGCACTCGACGGTAGTCTATTCGGGTTGATCTTGCTGGCAGCGGTGTTGCCGCTATTGTTGCAGGCTGCGGCACCAGCCGAGCAAGCCCCCGATCAGGCTATAGCCCAGATCATCTGGCTCTTTCCACTGGCCCGCTTGTATACGATCAGCCCCTGGAACGAAGGCTGGTCGTTTGCTGCCATCCTGCTCGGCACGGCGATCATGCTCTGGGCGGCGATTGGTACCCTGCGCGGCAGCGCGGCAACACATCGCCATACACAACTTCATAGCGGCATGCTCGGCATGGCGCTGAGCGGTATCGGGCTTGCCAGTGGTGCGGGTATTGCGGCTGCCTGTGCCGCCATTGGTGCATGGCTGATCAGCGTTGCCGCGACCGATGAAGCACACCCGGCGGCGGGTGCGTCCATATCGCCGCCGCTGACGCGCTGGTTGCTGAGCGGTGCCTTCCCGCTCAGCGCACCGTTTGTCGCAACCTGGATGCTGGTTGGTGCCACAATCGCCGGTGGCCTCAGCCTGCTGGCGGCACTCAGCTGGATCGCCATGCTGCTGCATGCCGTGGCGGTCATGGCTTCCCCACCGCCGGTGGGGCGGCGGCGGCTGATCGTCTGTGCCGCTGCCTCGCTTGCCGCCGGGATCCTGACCCCGCCGCTTACCATGGCGTTGGTGCAGCCGGTGATCGAACAACTCCAGGGCGGCCTGACGGTCTATGGTGATACGGCAATCAGACCATGGGTGGGTATCGCGCTGATCGACTCAGCACGCCGCGAAGTGACAGTACTGCCATCGCTGGCATTGGCCGGCCTGATGCTGGTACTCAGCGCACTGGTGTATCTTCTGGCACGGCTGCGTGGCATCCCGAATACGCGTGGTGTCGATAATGCATCACACGATAGCGCCGCTCTGCTTGAGGCACTGCATACGGCTGTTCCATGGCTCAGCATCCTGATCAAACCGCGGAATCGCCATGAACGCCGCTGAGTTGCTGACACTGCTCGGCCAGGCATGGGCGCGGCTGCTGCTCTTCCCCGCCGGCCTGACGGCCCTGCTGCTGCTGTGGCTTATCGAGCTGCGCCGAGCACCACTACCGTCGGCCGAACCACGGCGGCCGTTTGCCGAAACCCTGACGGCCGTTGTTGCACCCTGGCTGGCCCTGGCGCTTCTACCACTGCCGTTGCTGGCCAACCTGAGTCGCGGCACGGATGCCTTGCTGCTACTGGTGTTGTTCGAATGGCCACGCTGGCTTGCGGCAGCCAGCGACATACATTATGGCGATGCGGCAGCACAACAGCGTGGTGTCGCCCGGCTGGCCGCACTCCTAAACACGGCTCCGGTTGTCATCTTCGCCGTACTGCTGCTGGTTGCCGTGCATGGCACGCTCGAAACCCGCAATCTGCTGCGATTGCCGCCCGATGCCGGGTCGATCGATCAACTGCGTTTCTGGGGTGGGGCAATCGGGTTGACACTGGCACTACCGGGGATGCTGGAGGTCGGCGCGTTTGCGCTCGGTCGCACAACCGACCCGCTGCTGCGCGTTGGCCTCTACCTGCGGAGCTTTGGCCTGCTGCTGCTGACCGCATTGCCCTGGATGTCGCTGCTGCGCGACGCAAACGGCCCGATTGCATGGCTGTTGCCGCTTCCGCCGCTGCTGCTGTTGCTGCTCGTGTGGGGTGCCGATCGCGCCGGCCGCAGTCATACCGCATTGCAGTGGGCACGCGGCTATAGCGCACTGGCCGCGCTGCTGCTGATCGGTGTTTTGCTTAGTGCGGCCGCAGCACTGCAACAGCGCCTGCAGTGACACTACCATAGGGTTGCCGAAATCTCATTCTATGGGCCGCTTGCCACTGTACTGCCCGAACAATAAGAACTAATGTTCTGGTATTTTATCCTATTTCGTGTATTTATCAAGAGATAAGTACGAATTGACTGATGCTTTAGGCCATCTAACGGTTTGCCGCTTAGCCGCCGACAAAGGCGCGCTGCACACTACGGTGTATCAAAAAAGGCCCGATTGCGCGCCGAAGGCGGTCGGCTACATCCCATCATCACGGCCAGCCGTGACCCTTTACCAGAGAAACCACGAGGGTTTCTCATCAGCGGCGTGTTGGGCCGGAGCGGAGAGATACAGTGCGCTGCGGTTGGCACGCACACGCACCAGATTGGTTATGGATCGTGCGTGGTCGTTGTCCGTTTGATTTCGGCGACGATATCGTCGACGCTCATATCACGAAACAGGGCATCACGCTCGGTGGTATAGTTGCCGAAACCTGTGCTGAATTGGTTGAGAAAGCGCAACGTATTGACGACCCCCATCTCTTTGAAAAGGAGTTGGATGGCAGCAGCGGTCAGCTCGGTTAATGGCCGCATGGTCGTGGTCATTGGAGCACCTCCTGAGCAAGTTCCAAGGGGGAAACAACCGTGATGGTGATCGCGGGATGGGATCGGGCTTTGCGCAAGAAGCGATCATCACATGTACAGGAGTAATCCACGGCGGCATCCTGGGCTGTGGCGATATGGAGTGCATCAAGCGGTGTGAAGCCATCATCGGCAAAACGACGCGCCAACGTGTGTACATGCGCAGTGAGTGGAAGAAACTGATGATGACGGGTCAGAATACCGGTGACCACGGCACGGCGTTGCGGATGCGGGTTGCGCGCGACTTCAAAGTCAAGTACAGCGGATGAAACCAACGCCAGCTGTCCCTGTTCACACAGGGCAATGACCGCCGTCACGGCTTCGGCTTCAAGTGCGATGCGCACCTGTGTTTTATCGTCCAGCAGACGTTGCAAGCTGCAGGTATCGAAATAGACGGTTTGCATATGGCGTAGTATAGCATAGGGGATGTGTGGGTGTCGGGGGGCGTAATACGGACTGCGACACGCGTGGCGTGCAACTGGTCGCACAAAGCTTCCGCCTAATGGATTGCCGCTTAGCTGCCGCTCGACGGCGCGCTGCACAAGAATGCTACCAAAAAAGCCACGATCTCGCGCGCCGGAGGGTGCGCCGGATCACCGCACTGCTGCTGCTTGCACCACAGCTCGACTCACTATCGCGCCGTTGCACCCTGAAACAACCCACTCCTCCAAGAGATACGTCGC
>CALLZL010000139.1 GCA_937859575.1 uncultured Chloroflexota bacterium | reverse complement strand
GGTCCAAGGCCACGGTCTCCATCCTGGATTCCCGCCTGCGGGCCGACGGGCTGAACGTCTCCCTGTTCAAGCAGGTGCGCGGCGCCGACGGTCAGTGGACCGACGCGGCCCCCTCGCCCCAGACCGAGCTGGACCTGGAGAACGCTATTCTGACCCGGGCCCGTCAGCTTCGACTTTCCAATATCGGGGGCTGATCGCCCCGGGGCGCGTTCTGCCGGGAGATCGTCGAACGCGCCGTCCCTGCCGTGGCCGGCGCGAAGGCTCTGTCTGCGCGCCGGTATCCACCGTTGACGACGAGACCGTGAAGGCTGCCGAACATGGCGCGCTACAATCCCAAGGATGTCGAACCCAAGTGGCGTGAGGCCTGGACTGAGGCCGACGTCTTCCGGGCCGAGATCAAGCCCGGCCAGCCGAAATACTATGTGCTGGAGATGTTCCCCTACCCGTCGGGCCGGCTGCACATGGGCCATGTGCGCAACTACGCGCTCGGCGACGTGGTGGCGCGGTTCAAGCGCGCCCGCGGGTTCAACGTGCTGCACCCCATGGGCTGGGACGCGTTCGGCCTGCCCGCCGAGAACGCGGCCATGGAGCGCGGCGTCGACCCCCGGGCCTGGACCTATGACAACATCGCCCGCATGCGGGACGAGTTGAAACAGCTGGGCCTGTCCATCGACTGGAGCCGGGAATTCGCCACCTGCGACGTGGAGTATTACGGCAAGCAACAGGCCTGGTTCCTCGATCTCTATGCCCGCGGCCTGGTCTATCGCCGGGAAGGGGTGGTGAACTGGGATCCGGTGGACCAGACCGTCCTGGCCAATGAGCAGGTGGTGGACGGCCGCGGCTGGCGTTCCGGGGCGGTGGTGGAAAAGCGCAAGTTGAACCAGTGGTTCCTGCGCATCACCGACTATGCCGACGATCTGATCGAAACGCCACTGACAATCCAGGGCGGCATGATTCGCGTCCCCGATGCACCCGGCCTGGGGGTTACGATCGATGAAGCAGCCTTACAGCGCTACCGTATGCAGCCCCCATACGAACTGCCGCAGCCGCGCCTGCTGCTGGCGGTTGTCTGGCCTGGTGTACGCACCGTTTACTATGCGAACATGCGGCCACAGTGCTGGGATGACTTCTGGGCTGGGAATCAGCCAGTGCAGGAACGGGGTGTCTGCATGCAGGTGTATCCGGATGATGGTACGCCCGAATGGGCCGATCTGTATCGGCGCGCCGGGCAACGCCCGGTGCAGAACGGGAAGACATAGCAGCCACCCCTTGCCCCACGTAACGGCTATCTGTTCGAGATCGGCTATACTGTTCCATCATCATCAATACAGCATGCTGGAAGGGGCACCATGGAACAGTATGAACTGATCGACCGCCTGCCGACGATCGACGAGTATCGCACCCTCTGCACTGCCGTCGGTTGGGGCGATATCGTCAACTTTGCCGCAGCACCAACCTCGCTCGCCAACTCACCATTTGGCGTCGTGGTCATCCACAACGGCGCGACGATCGGCATGGGGCGGGTGGTTGGTGATGGCGCGATGTATTTTTATGTCCAGGATGTTGTTGTTCTGCCGCAGCACCAGCACCGCCGCCTTGGCCATCGGATCGTCGATCGGCTGCTGGAGCGCATCGAAGAACATACCACGCCGCCGGTATTCGTCGGGCTGTTTGCGACCGATCATGCCATGCAGCTCTACCAGCGCTTCGGCTTTCAGATGCACCCCGGCATGACCGGTATGTTTGTCGTCACACCACATCGCCGGGTCAGCGATTCCTGAGCACTATGCTTCTTGCAGTACCGCCGGCGCGGCGCGTAGTGCCAGCCCCTGAAAGGCGATCAGCGCAGCGATGCTACAGCCGGCAATCACAGCCGCCATTGGTAGTGCGGTGCCATTGTGCGTGACACCTACCAGCACACCGGCAATCGCACCAACCACAAACTGAAGGGTTCCGAGCAACGCCGACGCACTGCCGGCCGCACGCCCATGCGGTGCCATGGCCACTGCCGCAGTATTCGGCCCCACCAGCCCGACACTCGAAATGCATACAAACAGTGGTATGAGCAGCCCGATCAGGCCGCCAAAACCACTTGCTGCCGCTGCAACCAGTACAAGCGCCGCACCAGCCACAAGCAGCAGAGCAACACTCAGGATCACCTCGCTGCGATACTGCAGCAGCAGACGCCGGTTTACCTGTGATGCACTGATCAGCCCGAGTGCATTGAGGCCGAAGATCCAACCATAGTGCTGCGGCGATACACCATACAGTTCGATCAGAACAAACGGCGAGCCTGAAATATAGGCAAACATCCCGGCAAATGCCAACCCACCTGCCAGTGCATAGCCGAGGAAGTGGCGATCGAGCAACAGCCTGCCATACACACCGGCTACCTCACGCACACCAGCACGCGAACGGTGTTCGGCCGGCAGGGTTTCGGGCAGCAGCCATGCCACCAGCACGACACACATAGCCCCGTAGACTGCCAGGATCCAGAAGATTGCGCGCCAATCGAAGATCGTCAGCAACTGGCCGCCAATCAGCGGGGCCGTAATGGGTGCCAGCCCCATCACCAGCATCAGGATCGAATACATGCGTGCCGATTCACGCGCATCGAACAGATCGCGCACTACCGAGCGGGCAATCACCATTCCGGCACATCCCCCAAGCGCCTGGGCAAAGCGCAGTACAACCAGGCTCTCGGCCGTCGGCGCCAGCGCACACGCAATCGTCGCCAGGGTGTAAAAGACGCAGCCGACGATCAGCGGTGCCCGCCGCCCGATACGATCCGATAGCGGCCCATACAGAGTCTGGCCGGCAGCCATCCCGATAAAGAAGGCCGAGAGCGTGAGCTGAATGGCCGCTGCATCGGCACCCAAATCAGCCGCAATCGCCGGCAACCCCGGCAGATACATATCGA
Source organism: uncultured Chloroflexota bacterium (assembly GCA_937859575.1). Taxonomy (GTDB): domain Bacteria; phylum Chloroflexota; class Chloroflexia; order Chloroflexales; family Roseiflexaceae; genus CALLZL01. The sequence goes on along the minus strand of CALLZL010000139.1, from coordinate 2,171 downwards.
TCGATAGTGGCCCGAATGCGGTAAGTGCCCCGAGAATCAGCGCAAGTTGCGCCGTCGAACGCTGCCGCGGCGTGGAAGTCATATGAGTCGTCTCCATTGTTGAACATTATCGCCGCCAGCATACCATATTCGCTCAATGCATCAGGCTGCGGCAATGCCGCAGCCTGAGCCTGAGGTAATCAATGTGACAATCGCTGCCGACACATACTATGCTGCCGGCCGCACCACTTCGCCGAGGGTCTGCAGCAGGCGATTCGCCCAGGCAAACATCGCCACTGCATGCGTCAGATCCAGGATCTCCTGGTCGCTCAGGCCGATCTGCCGCAGTGGTACAAGATCGGCTGTCGTGGCACCTTCCGGATCGCGGGTAAGCTTCGCAGCATAATCAACGATCGCCCGCTCGCGTTCATTCAGCTCGGTTTCGATCCCTTCATCAAAGATCTTCTGCATTGTCTCGGGGCGATGCGTGAGCTGCGCATACAGCCGGCTGTGCACCGATGCACAGTAGACACAGCCGTTGATGCGCGACACCGCGACCGTCGAGAGCTCTCGATCGGCGCGCGCCAGGCCACGCGGAGCATACATAACCCGATTGAAGAGCCGTGATCGTTCGCGCAGCGCGGCAACATCATGCACCAGCAGCAGATAGTATGGCGATGTCAGTGCCGTCGGTGTGCTCTCCTTCAATACCTCGATCTGCTCGGGTGTAAGGGTTGCGGGATCGACGGTTTCGAGCCATGCTGCCCATTCAACGGCATCGAGCGTAAACCCATGCTGTGCTGTCATTGCTGCTCCTCCTGTAGCAACCGCAAGCCGGCCGCCAGACGAACCTGATAACTGACGAACGCAACCAGCTGGGCAATCGAGACGATATTCCGTGCGCTGAGGCCGGCAGCCTCGAGCGCCTCCAGCGCCTCACGGCCGGCGGCATGCGGCCGCAGGGTCATCAGCTCGACATGCGGCAGGATTGCTGCCAGTTGTGGTGATACAGCTCCACCCTCAGGGAAGTGCTCGACGGCGGCGATAGTAGTGGCCTCGACTCCGAGTGACTGGAGCCGTTCGCGGTAATGGGCAGCGACCGCCCGGCTTGGTGCCAGCAGTGCGGCACGCAGGGCAATCAGCGCCCGTTCGGCACGCCCAAGCCCCGCTTCATCGGCCGGCTCAAGCAATGCGGCATAGCTGCCCTGGGCATAGCCTGCGGCATCGGGGCGGAGTGCGCGGATCTGCGCAACTCGCGAATCGGGGGTGATGCCGACGATCGCATCGATCGCGTCGGCAGTGTCTGCATGTGTCATGAATGGTGTGTCCTTTGCTGTTCGCATATGCTATGGTGATCGGCTAGCGCCTTGCAGCAAGCGCCGCACGCCCCATCAAGCCGAGTGCCAGGTCATCCTGTGGTGGGTGAAACAGACCGGCGCGTGCATCGCGGAAGTAGCGCTCAAGTGGCAGCGTACGCGTCAGGCTGAAGCCACCCGCCACCCGCAATGCCTTTTCGCTGGCGGTACAAGCCGCGTTGGTCGCCAGGTATTTGGCAGCCGCCACATGCGCACCAAGCGTCGGCCGCAACTCGGGATGCTCAACCCATGTCCGCGCTGCATCATATAGCACTGCCCGCGCCGCTTCAATCGCGATCTGCATCTCACCGATCCACTGCTGAATATGCGGTAGTTCGGCAATCGGCTTCCCCAGCGATGTCGGCACCCGGCTGTTGGCATACTCACTTGCCGCATCCACCGCTGCCTGCCCGACCCCCAGATACGAGGCCGCAACCGCCAGGCTCCAGGCATTCAGCCCCGGCCGAGCGCCAGCCGGCGGCGGTGCCCCGATCGGCCGCCGATCAACAACCCAGGCATCGCTTACGAATACATCTTCATACACCACATCATAGTTACCACTGGTACGCACACTCAGATTGTCGCTCCAGGTGTCGATCAACCGCAAGCCGGGTGTTCCGGCGGTCACAATCGCATTTGCCGTGCTCCCCTGTGGTGCCTCATCGTCGGGTGGTAGCGTCACGCCCGTAACCAGATAGCGGAGGGCCGGCCCACCACTGGCAAACAGTTTGCGCCCATTGATCAGCCAGCCGCCGGTGGCCGGCGTCGCGGCGGTGGCCGGCGTGCCACCACGCGAAATACTGCCGAGATCCGGCTCGGTCACCACACTGTTGATCA
>CALLZL010000138.1 GCA_937859575.1 uncultured Chloroflexota bacterium | reverse complement strand
TGCAGGGCCGCAGCTGTCGGCTGCACCGCCACCGCCGGGCCGGCGGGGGGTGGGGGCACATTGGCGCCGGCTGCTAGTGTCAGCGCTGCAATGCTCATCAATATCATGAGCCGGAATGCAAATCGGTGAATCATGAAGTGCTCCCTTCTTTGGTCGTGCTGCTATCTGTATTGATCGCTTTGTTCCGATCATCCGGTGCAAAGATGACGATAAACGGTCGGCCGATGGCCCCCGTCGGGCAGAATGTCTCGCATACCTCACAGAAGGTACATGCCTGTGGTTCGATAATCACCGCACACCCATCGATCACTGCCACTGCTGCTGTCGGGCATAGTTCGACACATCTGCCGCAACCATTACAGCGAACCGGATCAATAGACGGAAGTGGCCGACCTTGCGTGTTCATCGACGTCTCCTGTCGTCTGATAATGTAGTGATAGTAGCGCGACCGAGGATGCGAACGAAGCGACTTTTCTCACATTCCGCATACAGTTGCGGGATCACAACTCTTGGCCCGGGGTCGGCAGTCAGGCCCTTGGCCTGCTGCGCTCAAAATGCGAGTAAAATAGCGGTTATGAATGAGAGCTACCAATTGCTGCGTCAGACATCCCTCGGCACACAGCTGCCGGATGCGACCCTCAGGGAGCTCGCCGTCATTGCCCGCATCCAGAGCTATAGTGCCGGTGCGATCGTGCAACTCGAAGGAGATCCGGCACAGGCGTTGTTCCTGGTGGTTGCCGGATTAGTGAAGATCATGCGCACCTCGGCCGCCGGCCGCGAGCAGGTGCTGCATCTCGCCGGGGTCGGGCAGCATGTCAATCTGGTACCGATGTTCGATGGCGGCCCTTGCCCGGCATCGGTGCAGGCGTTAACCGATGCCCGATTGCTGGCCTTGCCGAAAGAGGCATTGTTACGTCAGGTAGCCGGCGACCCGGCGTTAGCACTCGTGCTGCTCGCCGATCTGAGCGCTCGCCAGCGCATGCTTGTCAATCTCGTTGATGATCTGGCGTTGCATACGGTTCAGGGGCGGCTGGCCCGGCTGTTGCTCACCCAGGCCGAAGCTGCTGCACGCGGCGAGGAGGCACCACCCCTCACCCAGGCGGATATGGCCGCCCGCCTCGGCACGGTGCGCGAGATGGTTGGTCGGGCACTCAAAACCTTCGAAGGGCTGGGGTTGATCAGCCTCGAACGCGGCTCGATCCTTATTCGTGATCAGCCCGGCCTCGAAGCCGAAGCCGAACGATGATCGGGGCCAGCGCGTATGCATGTGGCTCTGGATGGCCATCCGGCCTCCCGACTACCCAGCAGGCATAAGCCCTATGATCCCGCCGATAATGGTATACTAAGCATAATCTCGGGCCGGCCACTGCCGCCCGGCCTGTTTGCTCGCTGAGGAGGAGATCATGACCGCAGAGCAGGAAACTCTGTATACCAATGCCCGCCGCCAGTTCGATACCGCTGCCGACCTGCTCGACCTCGATCCGCGTATGCGTGCAATACTGCGCGTGCCGCAGCGCGAACTGATTGTGAACTTCCCCGTCCAGAAGGACGATAAGCGGGTTGAAGTGTATACCGGCTACCGTGTACAGCATAATATCACCCGTGGGCCGGCCAAGGGCGGGATCCGCTACCATCCCAACGTCACCCTCGATGATGTACGTGCACTGTCGATGTTGATGACATGGAAGTGCGCCACCGTCAATATCCCGTATGGCGGTGCCAAAGGTGCCGTTATCGTTGATCCGCGCACCCTCTCGATCGATGAACTCGAACGACTGACCCGCCGCTATACTACCGAGATTAGTGTCTTGATCGGCCCCGATCGCGATATTCCGGCCCCTGATGTCGGCACCGACTCGCAGATCATGGCCTGGGTGATGGACACGATCTCGATGCATACCGGCCACACGGTACCGGCGGTCGTCACTGGTAAGCCGCTTGAAATCGGTGGTTCGCATGGCCGCGATCAGGCAACTGCCCGTGGGCTGTTGTATGTGCTGCGTGAAGCGGCCGAGGCGCTCAGCTTCAGCCTGCCGGGGGCGCGGGTCGCCATTCAGGGGTATGGCAAAGTTGGTGCAACGATCGCCCGCTTGCTCGACGAAATGGGCGCAACCGTGATCGCCGTCAGCGATAGTAGTGGCGGTATCTATAATGCGCGTGGCCTCTCGCTCGACGCCGTGAGCGAGCATAAGCAGCGCACCGGGCACCTGGCCGGCTTCCCCGAAGCCGATGCCATCAGCCATGCTGAGCTGCTCGAACTACCATGTGAAGTGCTGGTGCCGGCCTCGCTCAGTACCCAGATCACAACCGAAAATGCACCGCGCATCCGTGCCCGGGTGGTCGGCGAGGCAGCCAACGGCCCAACAGCCGCCGCCGCCGACGAGATCCTCTACGGCAATGGGGTCTTCGTTATTCCCGATATCCTCGCCGGTGCCGGCGGCGTCACCGTCAGCTACTTCGAATGGGTACAGGGGCTCCAGGAATTCTTCTGGACCGAGCGCGAAGTCAATGCGCAGCTCGAACGGGTCATGACGGGCGCCTTCCGCACGGTGCTGCGCGTTGCCCAGGAACGCCGCGTCAATATGCGAACGGCCGCCTACCTGCTGGCGGTTGAACGGGTGGCACAATCAACCCGTATTCGTGGAATCTACCCGTAACGCACGTGGCGGATCAGCGCAATACCCTCGGCGCATTCGGCGAACAGGCAGCCGCGAGTTACCTGATCCGCGCCGGCTATAGCCTGGTTGCTCGCCGGTGGCGCTGTGCCGTCGGCGAGCTTGATCTGATCATGTGCGATGGCGAGACACTGGTGTTTGTCGAGGTGCGTACCCGCCGCGCCGCCGCTGCGCATGCCGCCGAGTCGGTCGGGCCGGCCAAACGCCGCCGCCTGATCGACCTTGCCCATACCTACCTGGCCGAAACCGCCGCCGAGCAACCCTGGCGCATTGATGTTGTGGCGGTCAGTGTCGATCCACACGGTCGCGCCGCTATCCTGCATATTCCCTATGCCGTCGAAGCATAGTTGGGCGGAGCGCAGCACCCACCGCATCAGGTGCCAGCCATTTCTACCTTGACATGGTGTACATTTGTGCATATACTCATGCCGTGATCATGTTGGCACGTAAAGGCCGGATCGTGGACTATGAATGGGATCCTGACAAAGCGCGGACCAATCGCGACAAGCACGGCATCGGTTTCGCGGACGCGGTCGCGGTTTTTAGTGATGACCTGGCACTCACCATGACTGATGATGTTGCCGATGAAGAACGTTTCGTCACGGTGGGCATCGATGCGTTTGGCCGCCTGCTCACGGTGGTCTACACGTGGCGCGGCACACACCGTATCCGCATCATCTCTGCGCAGAAAGCCACTCGCCACGAACGAATCCACTACGAAGGATACATGCCATGCACGACGACTACGATTTCACGCACAGCACGCGTGGGGCGCTGGATCCGATACCGGCGGGCAAAACACGCATCACGATCCGGTTGGATGATGAGATTATCGCCTGGTTTCGGCAGCAGGCCGAACAGGAGGGTGGCGGTAATTATCAGACCGCCATCAATCACGCATTACGCGAGCATATTGACCGCCAATCACTCGAGGATCTCGTGCGGCGTGTTGTACGGGAAGAGCTGCGCAACGTTGCCTAGCACATGCCTCCTCCCAGTTCGCAGGAGCGCTCCATCAGGCGCTACCGCCTAACACGCCGCTGCAACCGACCGCCTTCGGCGCGGAATCGTTGGCATTTTAGAATCTGTACCGTGCAGTGCGCCGAGCGGTCAGCGGCGGCTAAGCGGCAAACCGTTAGGCCGCGTCAAGTGATGACCGTGATTTCCATTGCGTAGTATACTTTGGCGAACGCTCCGACTTAGTTACGGCACGCTGTGGAGTACCAGATGCCAGAGCAGACCGTCATTGCCCAGACCAGCGAACCGCTGACGATTGACTCGCTGGCGAAGTCTTTTCGTGCGTGCGGAGTACAGATTGGCCAGACCATCATCGTCCATACCAGCTTGCGGTCGCTTGGCTGGGTCATTGGCGGTGCCCAAGCCTATATTCAGGCATTGCTCCAGGCAGTCGGCACGTCCGGCACCTTGATGATGCCCACCCAAAGTTGGAGAAATCTCGACCCAGAGAGCGGTGCCCATCCTGGTGTTCCTGAACACTGGTGGCCGCTGATTCGTGTCCAATGGCCGGCCTACGATCCGGCGACCACACCGACCAATGGTATGGGCGTTGTCGCGGAACTCTTCCGCACCTGGCCCGGTGCGCGTCGCAGCCAGCATCCCACGCGCTCCTTTGCCGCCATAGGACCGAATGCCGAACGCTTACTGGCGACCCATGCGTTGGAAGAACCGTTTGGAGAAGACTCGCCTGTTGGTCAACTGTATGCCCTGGATGGCTCGATTCTCTTGGTTGGTGTCGACCACGAGAGTAACACATCGTTGCACTTGGCCGAATATCAGGCGAACTATGCCAGTAAGCACTACGTTCAGGAAAGTAGTGCTGTATTGGTGAATGGTGTACGTCAATGGATCACCTATTCCTCTCCCAACCTCTTCGACAGTCACGATTTTGCAGCTCTTGGCGCAGCGTATGAAGCCGAACACCAGATTAGACCCGTGCGAATTGGACAAGCAGCCGTCCGCTTGCTTCGGCAGCGTCCATTGGTCGATTGGGCCATATGCTGGCTCGAACAACACCGGCCGTAAACGGTAGAGCGATATCGTCTTGAAACTGTGTTTCGGTCATTCACCGCTTCCTAATGCAGTGTACTAGCGGGACACGCGGGCCAACACGGACATGTGGCCGACGCCGCTTGATATTCCTGGCATCACACCCAGCAGACCGATCACGCAGCATGATATTCTCCAGAGTATTCAGGAAAGTCATCGGAGCTACGAATAAGATATACCGCGCTGTCCGTCCAATTGATGCCATTCTGTATCATCTGAAGATTCGTGGTCTCGCACGCTGCGATAGAGAGAGAACCTGCCATGGCGATCATCCACCCATCCGCCGAGGTGTCACCGGCCGCAACAATCGGCGAAGGCACGCGTGTCTGGCATGGTGTCCAGATCCGCG
>CALLZL010000137.1 GCA_937859575.1 uncultured Chloroflexota bacterium | reverse complement strand
AAGAACAGAAGAACAGAAGAACAGAAGAACAGAAGAACAGAAGAACAGGAGAACAAAATCGTCGTTATTCTCTTGTCCCTTTGTTCCTTGTCCCTTTGTTCCTTTGTTCCTTTGTTCCCTCGTCCCTTTGTTCCCTTGTTCCCTCGTCCCTTTGTCCCTTTGTTCCCTTGTTCCCTCGTCCCTTTGTCCCTTTGTCCCTTTGTTCCTTGTCCCTTTGTCCCTTTGTTCCTTTGTTCCTTTGTTCCCTTGTTCCCTCGTCCCTTTGTTCCCTCGTTCCCTCGCCCCTTTGTTCCTTCTCCCCTTCTCCCTTCTCCCCTTGCTCCTCTGGCCGCTATTATACCCTTCTGTGCTATACTCACGGTCGGAATAGCGTACTGCACAGAGAAGGCTACACCACATGTCAGAGTCGACCTCGACCGTCGCCCGTGCGCTTGTTGGTTCGCCGTTGCGCAAGCCGCTCGGGGGATGCCTGTTTGTGGCGGCCATGCTACCGCTACTGGCGCTGGCGTTTCTTGGCCACTTCACGCTCTGGATCGAAGCGCCGCTTGGTGCGCTGAGCGTAGCGATCAGTGCTGCAGCGATCGGCACCATCGCATCATTGCCGGTGATCTGGCTGCTCTGGTATCTCGATCGTCGCGAACGTGAATCGCCATGGTTTTTCGCCGGTGCTTTGCTGTGGGGTGCTGTGATCAGCACCGGGGTTTCGGCAATCTTCAATGCACTCGGCTTTGGTTTTATTGCCGTAGGGCTCGAAATCGCCGGCGGGCTCGACAGCGAAGTGCTTGGTGAACTACTGACAGCCGCCCTGGTTGCCCCACCGGTCGAAGAGGCGGCCAAGGGGATCGCCCTGCTGGTGCTCTTCTGGTTTTTACGGGCCGAGTTCGACAACCTGCGTGATGGGGTGATCTATGGTGCGCTGATCGGCCTGGGGTTCAATATTGCCGAATATGCGCTGTATGTGATGAACGGCTACCTCGAAGCGGATGGGGCGTTTGCGCCGTATGCCACGCAGTTTGCCACACGCTTTGTCTTCCTGGGGCTCAACGGCCATGCGCTCTGGACGGCGCTGTGTGGTGCGGGGATCGGTATTGCGCGGCAAACATCGCGTGGCTGCCTGAAGCTGATTGCACCGGTTGGCGGCTATACCCTGGCCGTGATCGGCCATGCCGCCAATAATTCAATTGGGATCTTCGGCCTGGTGCTGGCACTGGCGATCCTGGGGGTTGATTTCGAAACCGTGTCGTTCGCCGATATTTCACCCATTACCATGTGGATCGCTGCCGCGAGTATGAACATCCTGCTGCAGGGGTTGAACTACCTGATCTTCGGCGCGGCGCTCTACCAGAGCGCCCAGTGGGAACGTGAGGTGATCCGTACCCAACTGGCCGATGAGCCGGCCAGTGTGGTCACACCTGCCGAATATCAAGCAGTTGTGGCCGACCGGCTATTCCAGACCCGCCGCTTACCGAAACGTTCGGATCGCCACGCGGCGGCTATTGTGAATGCACAGAACGAACTCGCCTTCCGCAAGTGGCATGTCGTGCGTGACGGTGGTGATCCCGCCACCGATTCGCTTGTTCGGGCATGGCGCGAAGATATTGTTCGGTTACGTACAGAGGAGTAGCGATACACTACGGTGCATCGCTACACTTGATCCCTACCCCACGATGCGGTCGGCGATCGCCTGCCCCACCTCGGTGGTGCTGCGCGCCTGTTCGCCGGGTGCCGCGATATCGCCGGTCACGATCCCGGCATCGGCAGTGGCATTGACGGCCGCTTCGACGGCACGTGCCTCTTCTTCAAGCCCCAATGAATAGCGCAACAGCAGCGCGACACTCAGCACCGTCGCCATCGGGTTGGCGATCCCTTTGCCTGCGATGTCGGGGGCCGAGCCGTGGATCGGCTCATAAAGGCCGATCCGCCGGGTACCCTCGCCGGCGGCACCGAGTGATGCCGAGGGCAACATGCCCATCGAACCGGCCAGCATCGAGGCTTCGTCGGTCAGAATATCACCAAACATATTCTCGGTGACGATCACGTCGAAATCGGCCGGGCGACGGATGAGGTGCATGGCACATGCATCGACCAGCATGTGATCGAGCTGGATATCGGGGAATTCGTCACGCATCACACGGGTGGTGACACTGCGCCACAGCCGTGAGGTTTCGAGCACATTGGCTTTATCGACCGAGGTCAGCTTGTTGCGGCGGCCGCGTGCCATCTGTGCGGCGGCGCGTACAATACGCTCGATCTCGCTGCTGGTATTGACACACTCATCAAAGGCGCTCTCTTCGCCATTGGCCTGGGTGTCGCGCCCCTTCTCGCCAAAATAGATCCCGCCGGTCAGTTCGCGCACAACCAGCCGCGCAACCCCTTCCAGACGCTCGGGGCGCAGCGGTGATGCAGCAATCAACCGTGGGTGAATACTCACCGGCCGCAGGTTGGCAAACAAACCGAGTGCCTTGCGGATCCCAAGCAGCCCTTGCTCGGGCCGCACCTTTGCCGCAGGGTTATCCCACTTCGGGCCGCCAACCGCCCCAAGCAGCACGGCATCCGATTCGCGAGCGAGTGTCAGCGTCTCTTCCGGCAGCGCCGTGCCGGTGGCATCGATGGCACATCCACCGAGAAGTGCCGACCGGATGGTGAACTGGTGGCCGAAACGCGCCGCTACCGCATCGAGCGCCCGTACCCCCTCGGCGATCACCTCCGGGCCGATACCATCGCCGGGAAGTGTAGTGATTATTGCATGCATGGGTATATCCTTAAGCTCCTATGCTATTGAAACCAGATCGTTCGCACATCCCTCGGCCGGCGTCAGCACAACCTTGCCATACCTCCCTCACTTCTTCGGCTTCTGCGAGAGGAAGTAGGTCAGCGAGGCGATCACCAGTGCTGCACCGCCCCCAGAGACCAACAGATTGCTTGTGCCATCCCAGCTGACGAACTGGCCAAGGAAGGCGACGCCAAGCACGACGATCACAACGGCGATCAGTTTGTCTTTCAGGTCGTCGAGAGTGTGGATTTCGAGCCATGCCGGAACGGCAATACCGTCGCTGATAAAGAGTTCGTAGAGGCCAATGGCGATAATATACAACACGGTTGCCAGCAGAAAGACATCAACGATTTCGATGAAGCTGACGAGCAATTGCTTGGCTGTTTTGGAGCTGAAATCGAGTTTGACGGCAACCTCGGCAATCACGACGATTGTTTCGACGGCACCGAACACAAGCAGCGCCGTTGCCGCAATCAGTGTTGCAACAACGGCGATGATGATCAGATAGCGGGCTGATGCGATCAACCAGTTGATCATAGAGTGCGTACTACCTCCGGGTGGTTCTGTTCGTAGGCGCTGATTGCTTCATCTTCATTCAGCAGAAAGCCCATCTGATCAACCCCATTCAGCAGGCAGTGCTTGGCAAACGGCCCGATCGGGAAGCTCGCCAGCCGACCATCCGGCCGGCTGACCGTCTGGCTGGCGAGATCGACCGTCACACTGGTCGTAGGATCTTCGTCGAACAGGCTCACCAGCTGGTTGTAGGTCTCTTCGTCGATCTGCACCGGCAGCAGGCCGACCTTCAGGCTGTTGTTGCGGAAGATATCGGCAAAATATGGGCTGATCACCGCTTTGAAGCCATACCCCTGCAATGCCCAGGGCGCATGCTCGCGTGACGAACCGCAGCCGAAGTTGTGGCCGGCCACCAGGATCTGTGCCTGCTGCACATCCGGCCGGTTGAGCACGAACTCCGGATCAGGCGAGCCATCGGCACGATAGCGCCAATCGAAGAACAACCCTTCGCCAAGGCCGGCCTTATCGGTGACTTTCAGATAGCGTGCCGGGATGATTCGGTCGGTATCGATATCAGGTACCGGCAGGGCCACGATCTGGCCGGTAATACTGTTGATTGGTTCCATAGAGATACGCTTCCCCCCTGTAACAGTTGTTTGCGCACGATAGTAGCCGTTGGAGAGCAACTAGGCAATATACTTACGCGGATCGGTCACTACCCCTTCGATTGCCGAAGATCGGAAGAGCACACGTCTGAACTC
>CALLZL010000136.1 GCA_937859575.1 uncultured Chloroflexota bacterium | reverse complement strand
ATACGAGATAAGCTAGTGACTGGAGTTCAGACGTGTGCTCTTCCGATCTGTGTGCGCCTGCTGATCGATGATCAAGGCGGCAGCCCGACACGCGCACTCCAGGCGGTGCTGCGCCGTGCGATCGAGAACCTGCGCCCCGATGGTCAACTGGATCCATCGGCACAGGAATGGCTGCTCTACAATATCCTCGAACTCCGCTTCTTGCAGGGCAAACGCATTCGCGATACGGCCGTCAAGCTGGCGATAAGCGAAAGCGATCTGTATCGCAAACAGCGGATCGCCGTCGAAGAGGTGGCACGCCAGCTCGCCCTGATGGAAGAATCGACCCTGCAGAAATAAGCCCGTGCCGCTGAAAAAACAGAATGTGCTACAATATTCACGAAATTCAGCTGGGAAGAAAGGGAGCCCCCGTGAGCGATACAGCATATGATGTTGTCGTTATTGGAGCCGGGCCAGGCGGGTACGTTGCCGCGATCCGTGCGGCACAGCTAGGGCTGAAGACGGCGATCGTCGAACGGCAATTCATGGGCGGCGTCTGCCTCAATATCGGCTGTATTCCAACCAAAGCACTGCTCCATTCGGCCGATCTGCTTGAAGAGGCCCGCGAAGGAAAACGCTATGGTGTGATTGCCGAAAAGCTCAGCCTCGATTGGGATGCCGTGATCAAAAACAAAGACCAGGTCGTCAAAACGATGACCGGTGGTGTCGGCCTGCTGATGCGCAAGAACAAGATCACGGTACACAATGGTACGGCGCGCCTTGCCGGCCGTGGCAGTGTGGTTGTGACTGATGGCGATGGGAAGCAGGAGACGATCAGCGCCAAGAATATTATTATTGCCACCGGCGCACGGCCGCGCGAGATCCCACAGATCGGTGCCGTGTTCGACGGTGAACGCATTCTTTCCTCAACACACGCACTCGCGCTGCCGGCCGTGCCGAAATCACTGGTGGTGATTGGTGCCGGCGCGATCGGGGTGGAATTTGCGTCGATGTATCACACCTTCGGCGCCGAAGTGACGCTGATCGAAGCGCTGCCACGGATCGTGCCGGTTGAAGATGAAGAGATCAGCGCCGAACTAAGCCGGGCACTCGGCCGGCGCGGTATCAAGATCCTCGCGGGGGCTCGGGTCGGGGCGCTCGAAAAGGCCGATGGCGGCGTGACGGTGAAGATCACCGATGCCGACGGCAACGAACAGGCGATCAGTGTCGAACGGGCGCTCGTCGGGGTTGGTATTGCGCCAAATACTGCGGATCTTGGCCTCGACGATGCCGGGGTAGCGATCGACCAGCGCGGATTTGTGCAGGTCGATGCCATGATGCGAACATCGGCCGAGGGGGTGTATGCGATCGGTGATTGCGCCATCACGACGCCCTGGCTGGCCCATAAATCATCGGCCGAGGGTATTCTGGCGGCCGAAGTGATCGCCGGCCATCATGTGCAGCCGATCAACTACGGCAAGATCCCGGGCTGCACCTACTGCAACCCCGAGATCGCCAGTGTCGGCCTGAGTGAGGCAAAGGCACGCGAACAGGGGTATGATGTCAAAATCGGCAAGTTCCCGTTCGTCGGTAATGGCAAGGCGACGATCCTCGGCCAGCGCAACGGTTTTATCAAGATCGTAGCCGAGAACCGCTACGATGAAGTACTCGGTGTCCATATCATCGGGCCACATGCCACCGAGTTGATCGCTGAAGCCGGGATCGCCCTTTCGCACGAGGCTACCAGCGAATCGATCATGCGCACCATCCACGCCCACCCGACGGTCTACGAAGCGCTTGGTGAAGCGGCACACGCCACGGCTACCGGCGCAGCCATTCATATCTAGCCCGGCGATCACTCTTCGGGAAGCTGCACGGCCGTCGCCTCAATTGCACGGCCCAGGCTTCCCAGGAGCACTCCATGGGTCAACGAGGGGAAGCACGTCGATGCCTGTCATGATTAATCTGACCAGCGCCGCCCATGGTGGCACCAGCCTGGCCTGCGGCACCCACGAGGGGTGTGGTGTCAACTGCACCTGCGGCTGCCCATATACCGGCATGGAAGAGCGTGGGCTTGTTGAAGCGATTGCAGATGTCGAACAGCGCTACCCCAACCAGTGGCTGGCGTTCGTGATCCCGCCCGGTGAGGATGATTACACGCCCGAGCGCGGTATGCTGGTCGTGCATAGCTACGATGATAGTGAAGTGTTCGAGGCGATTACGCGCATCACCCACAACCAGATCGTCCATGTCTATTACAATGGCGCGCTTGAGCAGTACATGGATTCGTTGGAAGTGTAGCGCCGGCTACCGGAGCAACCCCCAGGCAAAGACGAAAACCATCAGTGTGATCTGCATGCAGCGCAGACCGTCGGCATAGACGGCACGCCAGTACTCTTCGCGCCCGAGCCACCACCAGACACGTTTGAGCTTGGTGCGCAGGTGCCGGCTGCGCCACATCGGCAGGGCTTCGACCCGGGCCAACCGCAGCAGGCGTCGTGTATGATTGCTTACGACACTACCCCAGAGACACACAAGTACCAGCTGTACAACCATCTCAACCATAGCGAGCCCTCCCGACGATGGTATGCCAATGTTGGTCGTGAATTGGTCGCGTGAAGTAAGAACCGAGGAGTTCGATCAGAGGCCGGGTGCCACGGAACGACTATGCGCGGCATGGCGCCCACCGAAGCACATGATCTATTATACTCATTTCGCTCACTGTTGGTTCCCCTTTATAGCCAAGTGCAAAACGATTGATCATTGGGACCGCGCGCATCTTGCGCACATGCGGGCAGGACGCCCGCGCTCCCAGGATGGGGTGGGGTACTTGTTCCCGTGAGGCCGGCCGTGCATTGGTGTCGACATATGCCGGCCGCGCCAACCGCCGGCACGACTGTTTCGCTATGAAGACTTCTCTGCCACTCTTTATATTGTGTGTGTTGCTCTTGCTGGCATGTAGCATGCCGGCGGCACCGCAGCCGACCCGGGGACCGGTATCGACCGCTGTTGCAACACCTGTGCCGACACCGCCGAGAGCGGTTGTGCCGCTACCGACCACTGCCCAGGCGGCGCATGTTGCTCCGACACCAACAGCCGCACAGGCATCCAATGATCAGTTGGCGCACCTGGCGGCCGCAGTGCCTGAGGCGCGCAACCAGATTGCCCTGGTTGAAGCCTTCCATGGCCTGCCCGAGACCATGGCGACACCGACTCCGATCGACACAAGAGTCGGTTCGATCGAACGCTTCTGGGTTCTCGAACCACTCACGGCACGCAATAGCGAGATCATGGCTGAACTACGCTACGCCGGCCCGATTGTCCTGATGTATGTCGATACCAGTCTGAGTGTCGATCAGCAGGTGCTCGAAACGGCGGCACGCACCTTCGAAAGCAGTATCTACCCCCGTACCCGCACGCTCTTCGGTGCCGAGAACAGCCCCGGCATCGATGGAGAACCACGCCTCACGATCCTCAATACCAACCTGCTCGGCGCTGGTGGGTATTTCTCGCCGCAAGACAGCCTGCCGCGTTCGGTCAATCGTTTCAGTAACCAGCGCGAGATGTTCGTGATTGCACTCAACTCCTATCCGATCGGCACCGAGGGGTATCTTGCTACACTGGCGCACGAATTCCAGCATATGATCGACTATACCCAGCAACGCCGCCGGCCGGCCTGGCTTGGCGAAGCACTGGCAACCCTCGCCGAAGATCTCAACGGCTTCCCCAATCAGCGCAGTGCGACGATCTTTCTTGCCGATCCCGATCTGCAACTCACGACATGGGCCGGCCATGCGGCACGCAGTGGAGCCCACTATGGTGCGTCACGCCTCTTCATGCGTTATGTCTACGAACACTATCTCGACGAGGCTGGTTTGCGCCGGTTTGTCGCCAACGATGACGATCAACTCAACCTGCTCAGCCATACCGCAGCTGCCCGCCGACCTGCGTTGCGCTCCTTTGCCGATCTGTATGCTGATTGGGCGCTGGCCAACCTGCTCAACGACCCGACGATCGATGATGGTCGTTATGCGTATGCCTTGCTGCCGGCCAGGGTACGCCCGACACCAGCGGAACCCGGCGAAATCGCCACCACCGTACACCAGTTCGGTGCCGATTATCTTGGCGAACTCGCGGGGCCGCTTACGCTCGACTTCAGCGGCGCAACACATGTTGGCCTGCTGCCGGTCACGGCGGCCGGCGGCCATTACGCCTGGTGGA
>CALLZL010000135.1 GCA_937859575.1 uncultured Chloroflexota bacterium | reverse complement strand
GAACAGAGGAACAGAGGAACAGAGGAACAGAGGAACAGAGGAACAGAGAACAGAGAACAGAGGAACAGAGAACAGAGGAACAGAGAACAGAGAACAGAGAACAGAGGAACACTACGAGACTTGCAAACCTGGAATAGTTTGATGTTTCTGCACAGCGTTATAGCGGATAAACGGGCAAGAGAGCAAGCAACTCGGCCCGGAAAGGAATGGTGAACCGAATGGGTCTAATTCTTGCAGTGTATGGCAAGGGCGGTATCGGCAAGAGCACTACGTCGGCAAATCTTTCGGCGGCACTTGCACTCCGCGGAGCAAAAGTGTTACAGATCGGCTGTGATCCAAAGCACGACAGCACCTTTCCGCTCACCGGGCATCTGCAGAACACCGTGATTGACGTTCTCGAAAAAGTCGATTTCCATATCGAGGATGTCGATGTCGATGATGTCGTCAAAACCGGGTTTGCCGGTGTCGATACGCTTGAGTCGGGTGGGCCGCCGGCCGGCAGCGGTTGTGGCGGCTATGTCGTCGGCGAGACGGTCAAACTGTTACAGGAGTTTGGGCTCTACGGCAAATACGATGTTATCGTCTTCGATGTGCTTGGCGATGTCGTATGCGGCGGTTTTTCGGCCCCGCTCAACTACGCCGATCTGGGAGTGATTATCGCCTGTAACGACTTCGACAGCATCTTTGCCGCCAACCGATTATGCCTGGCCGTCAAGCAGAAGAGCCAGCGGCACAAAGTCAAACTGGCCGGCATCATCGCCAACCGTGTCGATTACGAATTCGGCGGCGGAACCAACCTGCTCGACCAGTTCTCCGAGACGGTCGGCACCACGATTATCGGCAAGGTTCCATACCACGATCTAATCCGGCGCAGCCGGCTGGCAGGCAAGACCCTGTTTGAAATGGATGGTCCCGGCATCGAGGATTGTGTCCAACCATTCACCGCTATGGCCGACTATCTGATGAGCGGGCCACTGGCGGCCGTACCGTCGCCGCTCGGCGATCGCGAGATCTTTAATGTGATTGGTGGATGGCGCTAGCACATGCAGCATATCAGCGACCACAAAGCGCGGTTACGCGCCTACTTCGACGGGCCGGGGTTTGCTCGCTGGATGGCGATCTATGGCGAGGGTGAGCTTTCGCGGGTACGGCGCACCATTCGTCGTGGCCACAGTCGCATGCTGGCCCATGTCGAGCGCTGGCTTGCCGAACGTATGCCACTGCCCGGAACAGTGCTCGATGCCGGTTGCGGCACCGGGTTACTAACCCTGACCCTGGCACAACACGGCCATTATGTCACTGCGATCGACCTTGCACCACAGATGGCGGCAGCGACTCAACAGGCTGTGACGGCGGCTGGTGTTGCGGCGCAGGTGCGCTGCCTCGCCGGTGATATCGACCAGCTCGATGGGCGGTTCGATGCAGTGGTGTGCCTGGATGTGCTGGTGCATTACCCGGCGGTGGCCTTTAGCCGGATGCTGCGCAATCTGGCCGAACGGAGCAACGGGCCGCTGATTTTTACCTATGCACCACACGAGCCATTGCTGGCCGCGCTGCACTGGATCGGTGCCCACTTCCCGGCTGCCAGCCGGCGTACCGAGATCCAGCTGATACGAGCCGCCCAAGTACGATCCGATCTTGCTGCCGTAGGGATGCAGATCAGCCGCACTGCCGACATCCGCAGCGGATTCTACCATGTTACGGTGGTTGAAGCTCAGCCGTTCTGAGTTGTCGGCCAGCCAGTGCCTATTCGCAATACGTAACGCAAGCCCGACAGAGTAGTTAGAAGACGATACTACCCGAACAGAAGGAGAAGCCGATGCGTCAACTGGGATTCCTGCTGCTGCTGTGTGCCGCCGGTGCCGCGCTCTGGCGTTGGTACAACCGCGAGACCGTCAGTGAAGGGGATGCGACGGTACGGCTGCAGAGTGAACACGAACACTTCCACATGCACGTCGATCTGCCACCACACCTTGAGATCGAGCCGGGCGATACCCTGCAGATCCTGACCCTGCCCGATGTTCCGGCAGGGCGTACCAGCGGCGAGATCAACTACCCGAGCCGGGTACGGCTGCACAAGGCCAGCTGGTTGCGACGCAATCTGGTGATGAATAGCAGCATTGTTGAGATCAACGAACTGGTTGAGCACCCATAAGCCACAGCGATCACCGAACAGCACCGCGCCACCCGATACCAACCCACCCAGGAAGGAGTCTTCGCATGATGAATATGCCGGGCGAGTTCACGCCAACCACGCGCCACGCGCTCCAGGAAGCGATCCTGACGCCACGTTTCTACACCACCGACTTCAAGGCGGTTGACAAGCTGCATGTCGATCACATGCGCGATGAGTTTGAGTGGATCCGCAGCGAATTCGAACACGACTACAACCGCAACCATTTCAAACGCAATGATGAGTTTCTGGCCAATTTCGACAGCATGCCGGTACGCGATCAGTTTATCGAGTTCCTTGAGCGGAGCTGCACCGCCGAGTTCAGTGGCTGCCTGCTGTACGCCGAAATGGTCAAGCACCTCAAAGATCCGACCATGCGTGCCATCTTCAAGTGCATGAGCCGCGACGAAGGGCGGCATGCCGGATTCCTCAACCGCACTATGGGCGATCTGCATGTGGCACTCAACCTGACAGTGCTCCAGACGCGCAAAAAGTATACCTATTTCCAGCCCAAATTCATCTTCTATGCTACCTATCTTTCCGAGAAGATCGGCTATGCACGCTATATCGAGATCTACCGCCATCTGCAAGCCAATCCGAACGGCCTTATTCACCCGATCTTCAAATGGTTTGAAGAGTGGTGCAATGATGAATACCGCCATGGCGAATTCTTTGCGCTGCTGATGCGCAGCCAGCCCGGGCTGCTGAGTGGTGCCAATGTGCGCTGGATCCGCTTCTTTCTGCTGGCCGTCTGCTCGACGATGTACCTGAATGATGCCCGCCGCCATGATTTCTATAGCGCACTTGGGCTCAATTGGCGCGATTACGACCAGCGTGTGATCCGCCTGACTAATCAGATCTCGTCGCAGGTCTTCCCGGTGACGCTACCGGTCGATAATCCGCAGTTCTACCGCAACCTCGATGCATGCGTGCGCCATGATTCCGTTATTCAGGCGCTTGCCGGGCGCAGCGATCCGTTGGCCGCTGCACGCAAGGCCCAGTTGAGCGCTGCAATCGGCCTGCGGTTGCTGGCCACCTATCGCCTGCCGCCGGTGCCGACGACCGATGCCAACCGCTGGCGCGGCCTTAAGGGGTTCCCCAACTACCCCGGGCCACAACGCCCGCTTGAGCGTACTGTTTCGGCATAAACCCGGCACAGCACACCGACGGTAGCGGCAGCGCCGCGCTGAACCGGCGAGCAGCACAAAGGACAAGATTATGCGGTTCCTCTTCCTTACAATGGATGGCAATCATGCCGCCGCACTACGCGAGGCGGTCGGGTTATTGCAGCACGACCAGCAGATTTCGCCGGAGCTCGGGCTGTATGATGCAACCCGGCTGCGCAGTGCCGGCGATTGGGAACGGCTGACCGCCGATGTTGCGCAGGCCGATTTCATCTTCGGCTCGATGTTGTTCGGCGAGGAGTATGTACGGCCATTGCAGCGCATCCTGGGTGCCGCCCCCTGCCCTGTGTGTGTGATCACCAGTAACCCGGCGCTGATCCGCCTGACCAGGCTGGGGGATCTTGCGCTGGCAAAGCGTGAAGAAGGCGAGCAAACACCCAATATATTGATGCAGTGGGCACGCAAGTTTCGCCCACGCGGCGGCCATGGCGAAGGACAACGCCAACTTGCCATGCTGCGCAATCTGGGCAAGATCCTGAAACATATCCCCGGCAAAGCACGTGATCTGCACAGCTATATTGCCGTCCATCAATACTGGATGCACTGCTCGCCCGAAAATCTGCGGCGCATGTTCTGTATGCTGATCGCCCGCTATGTTCCTGGTGATCATCCGCTGCCGCCGTATGCCGAACCGATCGAATACCCCGATGCGGCACTATTGCACCCCGACGCCCCGGCACCCTTTGCCGATGTTGCCGGATTGCAGCGCTGGCGCAAGAGCCGGCCTGGCGGCCGCACCACACCGCGCGGTGTGGTTGGCTTGCTCTCGCTGCGCACCGTAGCACTGAGCGGCAACACCGCACATCTTGATGCGCTCGTCGGCGCACTCGAGGCGCGTGGGCTCGAAGTGCGGCTGGCCTATGGTGCCAATCTCGACTTCCGGCCACCAATTGAGCGCTTCTTTCGCAGCCAGGCGAAACCGACCGGATTGTTCGGCCGCCAGAAGCCGAGCGAGGCAACCACCGAGATCGATCTACTCGTCAATGCGGCCGGCTTTTCGCTGATTGGCGGTATGGCCGAAAGCCGACCCGAAGAGGCGCGTGCCGCCCTTGAGGCACTTGATGTCGCGTATCTCGACATGATACCGCTGGCGTTTCAGCGGGTGGAAGAGTGGCAGCGCGACGACACCGGCCTGACGCCGATCCAGGTGGCGATGAATGTGGCGGTGCCCGAGCTTGATTCGGCCACCGAGCCGCTGGTGTATGGCGGCCCGGCCGAGGGCAGTGATCGCTTCCTGGCATTACCAGACGAGATCGAGCGTGCCGCCGATCGCATCGCCCGCCGGGTGGTGTTGCGGCGTACTCCCAATTCCACGAAGAAGATCGCAACCGTACTGTTCAACTTCCCACCAACCCTCGGCAATGTTGGCACCGCCGCGTATCTTGATGTGTTTGCCAGCCTGTACCGATTCATGCAGCGGCTGGCCGCCGAGGGATACCAGATCGACATGCCCGCCGATGTCGAAGCCCTGCGCCATGCGATCGTCGATGGCAACAGCAATGATTACGGCACCGACGGCAATCTGGCGGCACGCCTGCCGGTCGGCGAGTATCTGCGCCATTTCGCACACTATGCCGCGATCGAGCCGTTCTGGGGGCGTGCACCGGGGCAGCTGCTCAATGATGGGCACGATTTCTTTATTCTTGGCGCACACTTCGGCAATCTGTTTGTCGGCATCCAGCCCAGCTTCGGCTACGAACGCGACCCGATGCGGCTGCTGATGGCCAAGGATGCCGCACCACACCACGGGTTTGCCGCCTTCTATACCTGGCTCGACCGCATCTTCCGTGCTGATGCGATCGTTCACTTCGGCACCCATGGTGCCCATGAGTTTATGCCAGGTAAACAGATCGGCCTGAGCAGCGACTGCTGGCCGGTGCGCCTGCTCGGCAGCATGCCGAACTTTTACTACTACAGTGTCAACAATCCGAGCGAGGCAACCATCGCCAAACGACGCGGTGCAGCCACCCTGGTAAGCCATATGGTGCCGCCGCTGCAACAGGCCGGGCTCTACCGCGGGCTTCGGTTGCTGCGTGAACAGATCGAGGCCTACCACGCCCGGCCGAATGCTGAACTACTGGCCGATATTCAGGTGCATGCCGAACGGTTGGGAATCGGGATGGATCAGAACCCGGCAGTTGCCGAAGGTGCTGCGACAAACGCCATGAGCGAACCCCCGGTGGCACATGCTGCCGGAACAGACGCCGAGCTGGGTCTTGCCGCATTGACACACGAACTGATCCTGGTCGAACAGCGTATGATTCCGGTCGGGTTGCATGTACTCGGGCGCGAACCGGATGCAGCCCAACTGCTCGACACTCTGGCACTGGTTGCGACATTCGTTCAGCCCGAAACAGGCCTGGCAACCTTGCCGCGGCTGGTTGCCACCGGGCTGGGCGCTGATTATGATGCATTGCGTGACCGGCTGCGCAGCGATTATGCCGCCCAGCAGCTATGGGAACAGATCGATACGATTGTACGCGCCGCCGTGGCCCAGATCGGTAGCCAACGTGAGCGGGCGGCGTCACAACGCTTTGCTGCGGCCGATAGCATCCTGCAGCACGCTGCCGGGATCCGCCCCGGATCACTGACCCGCCTGTAGGCCTACCTCGACGACCTGCTCCAGCGCATGATCCACGACCACGAACTCGATGG
>CALLZL010000134.1 GCA_937859575.1 uncultured Chloroflexota bacterium | reverse complement strand
CTCATACATCGTTGCGATCCAGTTGAAAATCTTGACCCCGGTCGGCACGGCGATCAGAAAGCTCGCCCCGGCAAAGAAGGCGTTGGCCACCGGGCCGAGGCCGACACCAAACATATGGTGCGCCCAGACAAGGAACCCAAGAAAACCGATGGCGACCCCCGAGAAGGCGACGAAGGCATAGCCGAAGATCGGCTTGCGCGAATAGGTCGGCAATGTTTCGGAGATGATCCCCATCACCGGCAGAATGAGAATGTAGACCTCGGGATGACCGAAGAACCAGAACAGATGCTGCCAGAGCACGGCATCACCACCCAGGCTCGGCACGAAGAAGCGTGTGCCGAAGTGCCGGTCGAAGAGCAGTTCGATCTGCGCCACGGTGAGTGCCGGGAAGGCAAACACCAGAATGAAGCCGACGATCAACTGCATCCAGACGAACAGCGGCATGCGGTTGAGGGTCATGCCTGGTGCACGCATATTGAGAATCGTGACGATAAAGTTAAGCGCCCCGGCGATCGATGCCACACCGGTGAGTAACAGCCCCAGGATCCAGTAATCGACCCCAAAAGTCGGCGAGAACTGCTTCTGGGTGAGCGGGGCATAGGCAAACCAGCCCATGTTGGGCGCGCCGCCGGCAAAGAAGCTGAAGTAGAGCATCAGGCCGCCAAGCAGGAAGAGCCAGACACTCATCGCATTCAGGCGCGGGAAGGCCATGTCGCGTGCGCCGATCATGAGCGGCACGACAAAGTTGCCCAACCCGACATTCAGCGGCATGACGGCAAGGAAGATCATGGTTGTGCCGTGCATGGTGAAGAGCTGATTATAAAAATCGGGCGTCAGGAAGGTGTTCTCGGGGGTGCCGAGCTGCACCCGCATAAGCAGGGCTTCGATCCCACCGATGATAAAGAACACAAACGCACCAATGATATAAATGATCCCGATTCGCTTGTGGTCGACGGTGGTCAGCCAGCCGATCAGGCCGGCCGGGACAGCGGGCGTAGCCGGCGCGCTTGTCTGACTCACCTGGCCTTGCGCGATTGCCATTGACTCCTCCTGCTATCTAGCCGGCGGCAGAGCGACGGACATCTTCATGCTGTCGAGGTAGGCGACGAGATCGGCGATCTCCTGATCGGTCAGATTGGCCGCGATCCACTGTTGTGAGATCACGCGGCTCATCAGGTTGCCCGGCTTCAGGTGATACGCTTCACGCAGCCACAGATCGAGGTTTTCGGTTGAATAGGGCAAAATGCCGGCACCAATCGTCAGCCGGCTGCCATAGTAGCTCAGATTCGGGCCGATATTACCACGGGCAGCGGTGCCATCAACCGCATGGCACGAGATGCACTGCTTGCGCGCATCAAGGAAGATCGCTTCACCACGGGCCGGATCACCCGTGGCCGCTGCCGGCGGGGCACGGCGCTGCTCAAGCCAGCGCTCGTATTCGGCCGGATCCAGCGCAATCACCCGGAACCGCATCAGTGCATGTGCCTCGCCGCAGAACTCGGCACACACCGCACGATAAATGCCGGGCTGCTCGGCCATAAACGTGATGTAATTGGTCTTCCCGGGAATCATATACGTTTTGCCGGCCAGCTTCGGCACCCAGAAGTTGTGCATCACATCTTTGGCTTCGAGCTGCACCGTCACCGAGCGCCCGACCGGAATGTACATGTCGGAAGCGGTGATCAGATCGCCGCCGTCGGCTGCTTCCCCTGGATACTTGAATTCGAACCACCACTGATGCCCGACGGCCGTCACTTTGAGCGCATCAGCCGGCATTACCGCATTCTCGGCCTGGGTGCGAAAGGTGAGGACGGCGATCACCAGCACAATCAGCGCCGGTGCGATCGTCCACATGATCTCGACACGCGTGTTGCCGTGAACCTGTGCAGGAATGCCGCTGTCGGGACGCCGACGATAACGGATCACTGTGTAGAGCAGAATACCTTCGACGACGATGAAAACAGCGAGTGCCATCCAGGCGATCGGAATGAGCAGATCGTAGATACGCCGTGCCTGGTCGCCATAGGTGTCGAGCGTCGTCGCAGGAAGCGTGCTGCATCCGGCAAGCACCAGCGCCGCAATCGTAATCAGCGCTATCCGTAGCTGCCGTCCCAACGGTCGGTGACGTGTCCGCATGGAATCTCCTGTACTAGAGCGCGTCAGAGCGGCTTTTACAACCATACCGATCCGCTGCGTCTCACAGAGAGGCGGCCTGTATGTGAGCCTCGTGGTTCGCGACTCAGTGTATCTGGGGCCTGGAACACAGTGTTTGAGGTTTCTAGTGCAACCGCACGAATCTTCATCCGGGCAGCCGCAAGAGTTCTGTGCATGATTTCACGTGTTTTCGCATTATATAGCAAACCGTTTCGGCGTCAAATATGTGCAAATTCTTTGCAGAACGCAGTGCAAAGCCATATTCGGTAGATAGCGTGCATGCTGGTGTGGCTGCCGTAGCAGAGGCCATAAAAATGGTATCATGGGAGCAGCGGCCGTATGACTGGAATGGAAGCGGTATGAGCTTTATTATTGATCTCCTGCGGGCTAATCCGCTCTTGTTATTGTTTCTGGTCGCTGCTATCGGCTACCCGCTCGGGCGTTTACGGATCGGCAAGAGCAGCCTGGGTATCGCGGCGGTACTGTTTGTCGGGCTATTCTTCGGGGCACTTGATCCGGATCTCAAACTGCCCGATATCGTCTACCAGCTCGGGTTAGTGCTGTTTGTCTATGCGATCGGGCTGAGCAGTGGGCCCGGATTCTTTCGCGCACTCCAGCACAAAGGGCTGCGCGATAATCTGATGATTCTGCTGGTGCTGCTGGGTGCCGGAATGATCGCCGTCGGCCTGCATGATCTGCTTGGCCTGAGTAATGTGCAGACGGCCGGGCTGTATGCCGGGGCGCTGACGAATACGCCGGCGCTGGCGGGTGTACTTGAGTATCTGAGCCTCAACACCCCGGGCGGACTCCCTGAAGAAATGCTGGCCGGCCCGGTCGTCGGATATTCGATCGCCTATCCGATCGGTGTGCTGGGGATGCTGGCAGCGATCGCGCTGGCACAACGGCTCTGGAAGATCGATTATCAGGAGGAAGCCAAGAGCCTGCGCTACCTTGGTGCTACCAGTTCGCGGCTCGTCAACCATACGATTCGCGTGCTACGGCCGAATGGTGAACGTGAGCGCATCCGTGATCTGGGGCGCAACCATGCGTGGCATGTTATTTTCGTGCGTGTCAAACATGCCGGCGAAATGACGTTGGTAAGCGAATCGACGGAGTTGAGCGACGGCGACCTGATCAGTGCGATCGGCAGCCCCGAGGATGTGGCACAGGTGACGGCATACCTCGGCGAAGCAACCGATGAGCCGCTTGAACTTGATCGCAGTAAGCTCGATTATCGGCGTGTGTTTGTGTCGAATCCGCAGATCGCGGCACGTCGCCTTGGCGATCTTGATCTGCCGCACCGCTATGGTGCCCTGGTGACCCGTGTACGACGCGGGGATATTGATTTCTTGCCGACGGCTAATACCGTGCTTGAACCGGGCGACCGGGTGCGGGTTGTAGCGCTGCGCGAGAAGATGGATGCCGTAAGTGAACTGTTTGGCGATTCCTATCGCCATCTCAGTGAGATCGATATTCTGACCTTCAGCCTGGGGCTGGTGCTGGGGTTGCTGATCGGGATGCTGCCGGTGCCATTGCCGGGTGGTGGTATCTTCAGGCTTGGTATCGCCGGCGGGCCGCTGATTGTTGCGCTGCTGCTGAGCCGCCTCGAACGAACCGGCCCGCTGATCTGGAGCCTGCCGTATAGTGCGAACCTGACGTTACGGCAGATCGGGATGGTGCTCTTCCTGGCCGGCATCGGCACCCGCGCCGGGTATGCGTTCGTCTCGACATTGCTGAGTAGTGGTGGGATCCTGTTGCTGCTGGCCGGCATGGTGATCACCCTGACCACCGCGCTCCTGCTGCTCGTGATCGGCTTTATGGTGCTGAAGATCCCGATGAGCCTGCTGATTGGCATGATCGCCGGTGTGCAGACGAATCCGGCAATTTTGAGTTTTGCAACCGAACAGACCGAGAATGAATTGCCGAATATCGGCTATGCGACAGTCTATCCGGTGGCGATGATTACCAAGATTGTTGTGGCGCAAATGCTGGTGGCATTTCTCTGGTGAGGATTGATTGAGGGTGGTTATGACACTATCGACACACCTGGTAGCAGCAAATACAACACTGACGCATCTGCGTGAGCGGCTCGACGAGATCGAGCGGCTTTTTGTGGTGATGCACGAAACACCCGCCGGGGTGATCAGTGTGTTGCAGCTCTATGATCAGATCGAGGGGTTGATCGAAGCGGCGCGCGCAGCCCAATTGAATATCGAGCCTGAGGCCAATCGAGCCGACTTTATGCAGCGGCAGATCATCAACCGGGCACCAAAAATCATTCAGCTCGCAACACTCGGCGATCATATGGCCGAACTCACAACCAGCCGTATTGGCCGCCTGGTGCTCGACACAGCCGCCGAACGGCGTCGTACGCAGAAGCGCCAGTTGCTGACGGCAGGCGCGGTGGTTGTGGGTGTGCTGGTGCTCTTTTTCGGCGTTTTGCCGGCACTCTTCCCCCCGACGCCGATCGCCAATACCAATAATGTGGCACGGCTGGCGGTCGATGGTGATCTCGAAGGTGCATTGGCATATGCCCGTGAAGAGCAATTGCAATACCCCGATGATGCCGAGTTGTTGATCTGGATCGGGGTGCTTGAGCAGCAGCAAGGCACCGGCGACGCCGAACTCGCACCACTTTGGGAACGTGCCCGGTCGCTCTACGGCAATGATGCATCGTTCTATTTTACGCGCGGCAATCTGCTGCTGCAGCTCAACAATCTTGATGCGGCTACTGCCGACGGCCTGCGCCTGACCCAGATGGAAGAGGCAGCCGCCTATGGTCACCTTATTCTTGGTGGCGTGGCCGAACAGCGCGGGGATCTGCCGGGGGCGGTAGCGGAGTTCGAGCGGGCGACCCAGTTGGCCGAGGCCAATGGCGATTCACAGCTCCAGGTGATGGCACGCGTGCGCCTCGGGCTGCTCTTGCAGTCGGCACCACCAGCCGCAACCGAGTCGCCGGCACCCTGAGGCGAAGCCTCGATGGTGCATGTCGCGCTAGCTGAGGGTACGACGTTTGCCGGATCCCTGCTTCTGGATGCGGCGTGCACAATCACCACACCAGACAACCCGATTGCTCAGGGCGAAGCGCGCCCCGCCGCGTGCCGGTGGGATGATCAGATAGACCTCGCGATCACCACGCACGACACCGCATGATTCACAGCGCCCGGCGGCACGCCGCCATGCGCGCCAGTCGAAGTGCGGCAGATGCAGATCGAGCGCCAGATGCAGCGCAACCCCCAGGGCAATCGGCCGTAGTAGCGGCCAGCGGCACGCCGCCGCCGCCAGCAGCGGCAGGCTGAGTTCGGCACGATGCATAATCGAACGCAACGAACCGTAGCGCGGCCGAGTGTCGCCGGCGCGCGGTGAGTGTTTGCGGAAGTTGTCGTACAGCAGTGCGGCCAGTGGATCCCAGTTGCCGCTGCGCATGGCATACAGCACGAAATGATCGATATCGATCGCAACAGCGGCCGCCGTGAAGAGCGCGAGCCGCAGCGGATCACGCCGGTAGATCAGGCTGCCGGCCACCACACCGGCGATCAGGTGAACATGCAACCGCATCAGTATGCCTCAGATGCTGCCCCTGGCCGCCGGAAGATGGTCACGGTTTCGTGCAAGATCGGCACGAAGGTGCCATCATAACGCGTGCGGTTCGAGCTGACATTATGCTGCACCTTCACGACAATCCCTTCAAGATGCCGCCGATCCAGTCGCGCTACATCGACGGTCAGTGGCTCATAGCGCCCACGCCGGCGTAGATCGCCCATCAGAATCACCAGTCGCCCGCCGGGTGCGAGCAGTTCGAAAAAAGAGCGATAGCCGTTTCGTAGCAGCACCTGAAACATCGCCAATGACCCGGCCCGACTC
>CALLZL010000133.1 GCA_937859575.1 uncultured Chloroflexota bacterium | reverse complement strand
GAACTTGTCGGCATTGCCCTGTCGTTTGGTTTCTACTGGGGTGGGCATTTCAGTTCGCGCCCCGACGGCATGCACTTCGAGGTGGCGAAGGTCTTGCCGTAACTGCTGCCGGTGATGGCAGACACGATGCAGCAGTAGCGCGGCACGAACAGTGCCGGTTACTGCTGCATGTCGATCATATCGCCGATCGGCGGTTCCCACACGCGTGGCGGTGGCTCTTCCTCTTCCGGGGGTGGCGCGGCAGCCGGTATCACGCGCACCGTCACATCAAGGCTTTCGCCGGCCGAACCGCGAAACACGCCGCGTGTCGGCGGCACATCGGCATAATCGCGCCCAATCGCAACGCGGATATGTCGATCGCCGACGATCAGGTTGTTGGTCGGGTCGAAGCCGACCCAGCCGAGATCGGGTACGAGCGCCTCCACCCATGCATGGGTTGCATCGGCCTCCGAGCGATCATGATCTTCATCACGATGAAACAGATACCCGCTGACATAGCGGCACGGAATGCCGAGTTGACGGGCAGCGGCGATCATGATGTGGGCAAAATCCTGGCAGACACCACGCCGATTAAGGAGTGCTTCGTCGATTGGCGAATCGACGGTAGTGCTCTGTGGCGCGTAGTCGAAGGCCTCGAAGATGCCCTGGCTCAGTTGCCGCAGGGTGGTGAGCGGATCGGCCGCCGGCTGCGGCATGATCTCGTGGATCAACCGGCGTAGCAGATCGGTCGGCTGGGCAAACTGGCTCGGTAGCAGCATATCGAGCTGTTCGTGGCCGGCCGTCAGTTGAGCCAGGGCAGCCCATGCATCATCAGCAAGCTGCTGTGGTATGGCAGGCACCGGATAGATCTCGACCAGCGCCTGCGCCGTGACAGTGATCTGTGAATGCCGGCCGGGAATATCGAAGTGGTGCACAATATTGCCGCTATAGTCGCGGTGCGACAATATCAGGGCGCGTGGGATCGTCTGCAGGGTGAAGGAGTGACAACGCTGGCCGGCATCAGTGCGCGGTTGCATGCGGATCTCCATCATGCTCTCGCTGACCGGTACTGTATAGCGGAAGCGGGTAACGTGTCGGATTGAGTAGTGCATGTGACCCTGTTCGTGTTGTGTTATCAGGAAGCGAGCACAATGTCGGCCGAATAGGTAATATACGACTGATAGATCGCCTGGTCGATCTGCAGGCACAGGCGGCGGATGTTATCGAGATAGCCATTCATATCGGCCAGAATCTCGTCGGTCTGGCCGTAGTCGAGCGCGGCACGCAGCCGCCCGGCCAGGCGATCAACCCGGGTTGCCTGGCGGGTACCGGTTGGTGGG
>CALLZL010000132.1 GCA_937859575.1 uncultured Chloroflexota bacterium | reverse complement strand
ACGTGGGGGGGGGTCGCGGGGGTTTCCCCCCGGCCGACAACCCCCCCCCCGGGGCCGCCGTGGCGGGGGATATAGTGGCCCTCGCCACTAGTCCCCCCGCCGATGGTGGTCTGGCGTGCCCGTGCCTCGATGCTAATCCCGCGTGACGTGTTGGGAACTGCGGCGGTGCCGGCGGCATTCAGGCCAACGACATTCCCAGCGACAACCGTATTCTGCACGGTAAAGCCTTCGGCGGCACCAATCGAGACACCGACCGGATTACCCGAGATCAGATTGCCGAGTGCGGCACTCTCGCCACCAACCACATTGCCATTGGCGGAGTTTTCGACACGCACACCGCCGATCACATTCGGAATCGCTGCCGTGCCGGCAGCATTCGTGCCGATATAGACACCCTGGATACGGTTACCGGTGGTGCCGACCGCTGTGATCCGCACACCATACTGCGTATTACCCGAAATAACCGAGCGCACCGCCGCATTGCCCGAAATAGTATTGTTATCGGCACTCCCCGCAATAATCACACCGTCGAGTGCGTTTGGCCTGGCGCTGGTGCCATCAACATTGACACCAATATAGTTCCCGGCCACCAGGTTGTTATCCGATGGATCACCGGTGATCACAATGCCGTACTGCGTATTGTTCGCAATATAGTTGCGCAGCGGGGTTGCACCGGCAACCGTGCCACCGATCGTATTACCGGCGCTGTTGATGACCTGGATCCCACTACCGGTATTGCCGAGATCGACAAAAGCACTGCCGGCGAGATTAAAGCCGATATAGTTATTCTGAATCGTGTTGTTGTTCGACTGCAGAATGATAATGCCGCCATCACCGGTCGAGAGGCCGTTGCCGGCGATAAAGTTGCGATCACTGAGCAGACTGGCCGCCTCACCAATAAAGTTACCGCTGGCCCCACCATCGATCTGGATCCCAACCCGCTGGCGATCCGCAAGGGTTGTTGCCGTTGTATCACCGGGGCGAACACCGATGAATGAGCCGCGCACAACATTGCCGCTTGCATTAGGGCCGGTAATGTGAATCCCGATCCCGGTTGTTGCCAGGTTGCCGTTGAAATCGAGAATTGCCAACCGCTCGATACGGTTATCGGCCGAACTGATCGTCAGGCCGACGGCGCTACTGGCCGGGACATTCGAACCGTTGATGATAATCGCCGGTAACGACGGATTGATCTGATCCGCCGTGCCAAGAATGGTCGTCTCGCCTTCGCTCAGCGGCGGCAGATCCGAATTGGGGCGGATCGTCCACGTACCCGAACTATAGTTTGCATCATCAGTTGGAATATTAAATGTGATCGAACTTGCCCCACCATCCTGATTCGCCAGTTCAATCGCCTGCCGCAACGAACAGTCGTTATTCTGCCCGCTGTTCGCGCATGCACTGGCATTACTTGCCAGGTCGGCGTCGCCGGTATTATCGACAACGTATGTCGCGACATTCGCATACACGACCGGCGTGGCACCCTGGATGAACGCAGCGGCACAGAACAGCATGGCAAAAGCCAGCGCAAACAGGCGGTTGAAAGATGACATCAGGCGCTCCTATAATCGCAGAGCAAGGGCTTAGAACGGCTATGGTGTGTCAAGCGTAATATAGCATACATGTAAAGGGGGAATATATAGTGCCTTGGTACCAGGTTTTGTCGTAGCGGTGAAGGGGGAGGGGGGAAGGGATCCGCGAAGATGCGCGAAGATCCGCGAAGCAAAGTAGAGGTAGGTATGTCAGGCGACAAACCAACACATTCAGAGAGTCGAGCCATCTCGGGGGAAAGGGATCCGTGAAGATCCGCGAAGATCCGCGAAGGAAAGTAGAGGTAGGTATGTCAGGCGACAAACCAGCACATTCAGAGAGTCGGGCCATCTCGACGGATCTGCTGTACAAAGAAGAAGTGTACGCGATTATCGGTGCAGCGATTGATGTGCATAAGGAGCTTGGATCGGGCTTCCTGGAGGCGGTTTACCAGGAGGCTTTCGAGATCGAGTTGGCTGCACGGGGGATAACGTTTATCGCACAACACGAGTTACGTATTACATACAAAGGTCGTCTGTTGAGAAAGACGTATCTCGCTGATTTCTTCGTGTACGATCGTATCATTGTAGAGATCAAGGCGCTCGATCGATTGACATCGCGGGAGGAGGCTCAGTTACTTCACTACCTGAAGGCAACTGGTATGCATGTCGGCCTGCTGATCAACTTCGGTTCAATCGGTCGGCTGGAATGGAAGCGTATGGCACTGACCAAGGGTCTATCGTAAAAGGGGGGAGGATCCACGAAGGGCGCGAAGCTGCGCGAATAATGTGTTCCTTCGCGCCCCTTGGCGTACCTTCGCGGATCGCCCCCCAGATTCAAACATTCCTCTAACGCTACACTGGTGACGCATTAGCGCGGATCAGGTACACTGAGTGCAGTGTGATCGGCGTGGCGTCCTGGCGAGTTCTTCAGTTGCACGCTGCTCCCGGCAAAACATGTTCAGAGAGGCAGGCAGACACAATGGCAAAAATTGTTGGAATCGACCTGGGGACGACAAACTCGGTCGTAGCGGTCATGGAAGCCGGCGACCCGGTTGTCATTCCGAATGCCGAAGGCAACCGCACGACTCCGTCGGTCGTCGCCTTCACCAAGAATGGTGAGCGGCTCGTCGGGCAGACGGCCAAGCGCCAGGCGACGATCAACCCCGAAAATACATTCTTTTCGATCAAGCGCTTTATCGGCCGCACCTTCGACGAGATCTCGACCGAGCGCGAAATGGTGCCCTATACCGTGTCGAAGGGCGCCCGCAATGATGTGCGTGTCCATTCGCCCAACACCAGTAAAGAGCATGCACCGCAGGAGATCTCGGCCATGGTGCTGCAGAAGCTCAAGGCCGATGCTGAAGCCTACCTTGGCGAACCAGTAACACAGGCGGTGATCACGGTGCCGGCCTATTTCAACGATAGCCAGCGCCAGGCCACCAAGGATGCCGGCAAGATCGCCGGGCTTGAAGTGCTGCGCATTATCAATGAGCCGACGGCCGCCGCGCTTGCGTATGGCCTCGACAAGAAGAAGGATGAGACGATCCTGGTGTTCGACCTTGGTGGCGGCACCTTCGACGTCAGCATCCTGGAGGTCGGCGATGGAGTGGTGGAAGTCAAGGCGACCAACGGCGATACGCACCTCGGCGGCGATGATTACGACCAGCGGATCGCCAGCTGGATGATCGATGAGTTCCGCAAGGATCAAGGGATCGACCTCGGCAAGGATCGCCAGGCATTGCAGCGTCTCAAAGAGGCAGCAGAAAAGGCCAAGATCGAGCTGTCGAGCATCTCGGAGACCGAGATCAACCTGCCGTTCATTACCGCCGATGCCAGCGGGCCAAAGCACCTGCAGCTCAAGCTGACGCGCAGTAAGTTCGAGCAGTTGACCCAGGATCTGACGGATCGCATCAAAGGGCCGTTCTTCCAGGCTCTCAAGGATGCCGGCCTCAAGCCGACCGAGCTTGATGAGGTGGTGCTGGTTGGCGGTTCGACCCGCATGCCGCTGGTTGTCGAACTGGTGCGCAAGATGACCGGCAAAGAGCCGAATCGCAGCGTGAACCCCGATGAAGTGGTGGCGGTCGGCGCCGCGATCCAGGCTGGTGTGCTTGGCGGCGAGATCAAGGATGTCGTACTGCTTGATGTCACCCCGCTTTCGTTAGGTGTCGAGACACTCGGCGGCATCATGACCAAGCTGATCGAACGCAATACGACTATCCCGACCCGCAAGAGCGAGATCTTCTCGACTGCGGCCGATGGCCAGACGGCGGTGGATGTGCATGTGTTGCAGGGTGAGCGCGACATGGCGGGCGACAACATGACCCTCGGGCGGTTCCGCCTCGAAGGTATCCCAGCCGCACCACGCGGCGTGCCGCAGGTTGAAGTCACCTTCGACATCGATGCCAACGGCATTCTGAATGTTTCGGCGAAAGATAAAGCTACCGGCAAGGAACAGCGTATCACCATTACGGCCAGCACGAACCTGAACAAGGAAGAGATCGAGCGGATGGTGAACGATGCCGAAGCGCATGCCGCCGAAGACAAGCGGCGGCGCGAGATCGTCGAACTGAAGAATCAGTCCGATACACTCGCCTACCAGAGCGAGAAGACCCTTGGCGAGCTTGGCGACAAGGTCGATGCAGTGCAGCGCACCAGGGTCGAAGGGCTGATCAAGGATCTGCGCGATGCGGTGCAGCAGGAAGACGAAGCACAGATGCAGTCGGTTTCGACGGCACTGCAGCAAGAGATGTACACTATCTCGCAGAATGCCTATGGCGAGCAGGGGGCTGCCGGAACCACCGCCGGTGGGGCTGGCACCGCCGGCAGCAAGGATCCGAATGTCGTCGATGGTGAATATACCGTCGATTAGAAATTGGCACGAGGTCTGCCGGCATTGCCGGCAGACCTCGTGATCGGGGTTGGGGAGCGACGCCTTGTGGTGCGTCGCTCCTTTTTCTTTCTTCTTTTGGGCTACGACGCCCGCACCATCGCACCACCCTGCGCGGCTGATGCACGAATGGCATCCCACAGGCGCGCCATGCGCAGGCCGACTTCGGGTGGGCATGGGTTGGCGATCTTGCCCGAGCGCACCGCGAGAAACTGTTCCCATACGCCAAGCGAAGGCGGAACCCGCACCGCACGCGGCGGTGTGTCGCCGTCGTACTGCACCGATAGATGCTCGCCCCAGATCCCGGTGTAGAGGATCGCCTTCTCGGTAAAGATCCGTACATCCGAAGCACACGACGGAATCGCCTCGCCACATGCATTGAAAGTTACCATGCCGCCCGAGGCGAGCCGGCCAATCACGACACCGCGCGTCTCGACCGGGCGGCCGTTGTTGTCGAACCAGGCCGCCACTTCAGTAAACGCTTCACCGGCCAGATCGGTCACGGTGTTGAGCAGATGGGCACCGGTGTCGAACAGAAAACCACCACCGGCGATCTCGGGCACCTGCCGCCAGGTACCACTCGTGTTGGGCCCCCAGTTCTGCCAGACAACGCCGCTGATGTTAAGGATCGCACCGAGCTCGCCGGAACGTAACATCTGTGACGCCCGGCGGATGCGTGGCGAGAGGCTACCGGGGAAAGCGACGACCAGCAGCCGGCCGCTGGCGTCACGCCGGGCGATCAGGCTCTCGGCTTCGTCGGCGGTGATCACCATCGGCTTTTCGAGCAACACATCGATCCCGGCATCAAGGCAGGCAGTTGCCTGATCGTGATGGTAGGCGTGTGGCGTGATAATAAAAGCCGTATCGAGCTCGCCGGCATAGTCGTGCAGCAGCCGGGCCAGATCCGGCTGGTTGGGCGGCGCTTCGAGGCCAGCCTCAGCAAAGATCGCGACGGTCGCCTCATACGCCGCCGCCGATGGCTCGCACACCACCCGGATCTGCGTCGTCTTCTGCTGTCGCAGCATGTCCTGGATATGATACCGTGCCATACCGCCGCACCCAATCATGACGGTGCGCGCAAGGGCTCGCTGGGCCATGTGACGTTCCTTTTCGTCTGCGTGAATACACTATCGCGACATGAGGCTGCAATCCAACGGCTGCGGCCGCTGGCGGGCGTGTGTCGCTAGCGGTCGCCATTATACCGCAGGTACCGGCGTGACAGCGATTGCGTGGGCCGCGGCCGGCGCAAGATCGGCCGGTAGCTCGATGATCAGATCGCCACCCTCCTGACGCCAGGCAAGCGGGCCATGACCCAGCAACTCGACGGTCTCTGGGGGGTGCGTTGTGACCCCTTCGATCGTGACACTGCCGGTTGGGGTGCCGAGCAGCATGGCATAGAGCGCAGCCGGGCCACGAGTGAAGCGCACTGCAGTACCGTCGCTGCAACGCCCCTCGGCGCGTACCCACGGCCGGGTGCCGTAGATCGCCGCACCATTCCGGCGCAGCCACGCGCCAAGCGCCAGAAGTCGCTCGCGTTGTGCCTCGGGGATGCGGCCGCTGCCGTCAGGGCCGACATTGATCAGCAGATTGCCGTTCTTGCTGACGATATCCACGAACGATTGAATCAGCTCATCGGAAGAGAGCATCGAGCGATCGTCTTCATTGCGATTAAAGCCAAACGAGAAGCCCAGGCCACGGCATGATTCCCACTTCTCTTCCTTGATCTCGTCGTATACCGCATATTCCGGCGTGCGGAAGTCGGCATGCGCCGGGCGCGGCAATGGCGTCGCTTCACCATCACCGATCACATCGGGCGGTGCGCTCAGCTTACTGAGATCAACCTGGATGAAGCGATCGTTGATCACCCCCTCGGTGATAGTGTTGTAGTAGTGTGCAAATAGCGCCGGCAGATCGGTCGCTACCGGATAGCCGATATCATTCCAGAGTACCGCCGGGGCATAGCGGGCAATCAATTCGCGAAAGTGATTGGTAGCATACTCGGCATACGCTTCGGTCTGCGGCACCGCAACAAACAGGTCGCTGATATCCTGGATCACATGCGGGTTGAATGTCCAATCGAGGCCACCCGAGTAGTAGAGACCCATACGCAGGCCGGTGGCGCGCACCGCGTCGGTCAGATCGCCAACCAGATCACGGGCGGCGTGATAGCCTGTGATATACGGATTAGGCTGATCGCTCGGCCAGAGCAGAAACCCATCGTGGTGCTTGGTGGTAAGCACCACATACTGTGCGCCGGCATCGGCAAAGAGCGCGGCCCAATCGGCTGGATCCCACTGATCGGCGGCAGCGTTAAACTCCTCGGCAAACCGGGCATACGGGTAATCGGCACCATACGTCTCGGCATGGAACTGCGCCGTTGCCCCGCCTTCGACCCGCATCGAGTTCATATACCACTCGGCATATGGGTTGCGCCGAAACCACCCCTGCCAGCCGTCGCGTGCCACGACATCATGCAGCGGGCCGGTGGTCGGCGCCCATGCCGGTACCGAATAGAGCCCCCAGTGAATGAAGATCCCTAACTTGGCATCGTGGAACCAGGCGGGCACTTCGTGCTGCCGCACCGATTCGAGTGTCGGTTCGAAGGTCATTCCTCTCTCCCTCTGCCACTGATACAGGTACCATTGAGCCGGCCGCCGCACCGGCGTGTGTCGCCCTATGCCGGATCTGCTGCCGTGCGGCAACGCCGGTACGCCGGGTATGCTATTCTTCAAACACCACAACTGCACCGGTTTCGATCCGTGGTATCGTCACATGCCACAGGCCGTCGCGCTGTGTCAGCGGTAGCACGGTACCACCGGCAGCCAGATAGGCGCGTGTGATAGGCGCTTCGTGGCGTAGCCCGACTGCAATATCGTGCAGCGGGATCGGCTCTTCGAGATATTCGCAATGTTCGGGCGAACGCCGGTTAGGCGAGAAATTGACCACATGCACCATCCAGCGCGCCGGATGTTCCTCGCTGGCCTGCTGGTGTGTCAGTGTGACTTCGGCACTGAGCGGTGCATTGGTTTCGATCAATGGTTGTGGGTAGACGGCCGCCACCATGCGCCGGAAGAGTTCACGGTAGATCCAGTACCCATGGCGGTAGTAGCTACTGCCGAGCGGGAAGGCTGCAGCCGCCAGCCGGCCGGCCTGCAGCGCTGCCGCATAGGGCGTCAGGTGGTCGAACGGCGACTGGGCATGGCTGGTGTAGTGCTGCGGGCCACGCTGGAAGAGCGGCTCGCCAAGCTGTGCCAGGGTTTGCACCCCTGTTCCGGCCAAC
>CALLZL010000131.1 GCA_937859575.1 uncultured Chloroflexota bacterium | reverse complement strand
AGGCACGGTCGAGCTCGATGATAGAGAGCAGATTGCCGATCGCTTCGGCCATGCGCTGGTTTCGTACCTGATGCGCTGCAAGCTGGTAGCGTGCCTCGCTATCAGCCGGATTCTGTTCGACCCGCCCAAGCAGCTCGAAGAGATCGCTGGTGTCGGCTTCGGCCAGATATTCGGCCAGCGTGATCCAGGCCTGTGCCTGCGCATACATCGCTGTTCCAACCGCCAGGCGCTTGAGGATCTCGACCCCTTCTGTATCGCCATTGCGTACCAGTAGCCGGCCCAGGCCGAGGTTGGCCGCTTCGTGCTGTGCATCCTGCGCCAGTATCTCGCGGTAACGGCTGATCGCCACGTCGGGCTGCTGTTCTTCGAGAGCAGCCGCCTGCTCGACAAGCGCATCAACCGGCGAGCGCGGTGGGGCAGCCACGCGCTTCAGCCAGGTGCGTACCTGCGATTCGGGCAACGCCCCGGTAAATTCGTCGACTACCCGCCCATCGCGGAATGCCTTGACTGCCGGAATCCCCTGCACCTGGAACATCTGCGCCAGCCGCGGGCTCGTATCGACATTCAGCTTGGCCAGGACGAACGCGCCATTCCCTTCGGCTGCCAACCGCTCGAGGATCGGCCCGAGTGTACGGCATGGCCCGCACCAGGGCGCCCAGAAATCGACAACCACCGGCACTTCACGCGAACGATCGAGCACTTCCTGACGGAAGCTCTGTTCGGTCACATCAATGACATGGCGCTTCTGCGCCGTTATAAGACCAGGTGTCATACCAAGCTCCTGTGCAATATTATGGTGTTGTAGGTTCTATTATACTGAGATCCGCCATCATTCGATATCATACGGCAACGCAGCCCAGACACGCGGCCGTAATGCGTCGGCCAGCAACGCATCGAAGGTTGCACTGTTGGGAAACGGTTGTGGCATGATCGGCCCGCGACCACCACGGATGGGGATGATCGGTGCACCGCGATCCGGTGCGATCCCCGCCAGTTCCTGGGCTTTCACCAGCGCCTCGGGGATCCCGCCAAGCAGATCGACCAGCCTATGCTCATGCGCCTCGCTACCGCTCCAGACACGCCCGCCGGCGATCGGTTCGAGTTGCTCGTCACTCAGCTGCCGCCCTTCGCAGACCCGCTGCTTGAAGGCGGCATACGATGTCGCGACGAGTTCGCGTAAAGCTGCACGCTCGTGCTCGGTTGGCGGTTGATCACCGGCCAGAAAGCTGCTGTTCGCCCCACGCTGCAACACGACGGTATTCACACCGACACGCTCAAGGAGCTCGGCAATCACCGGCCGTACCAGGAACACCCCGATACTGCCGGTGAGCGCCCCCGGCTGCGCCACGATGGCTGCCGCCGGTGCGGCGATATAGTAGCCGCCCGAAGCCGCAACATCACCCATAGCAACCACGACGGGCTTGCGCTGCTGTAGCCGCAAGACTTCACGCCAGATCAGATCCGACGCAAATGCATCACCGCCGGGCGAGTTCACATACAGCACGACCGCAGCGATGCGAGGGTTACGCTCAGCCCGCCGCAGTGCCTCAATAATCGTATCGGCGCCTGCCATCTGCCCCCCGATCAACGGAATGGGCAGCGGCACATTGCGGCTCGCACCGGCAACAATCGTCCCCTCGACCGTCACCACACCCACCAGCTTCCCCACACTACGCAACAATGGCATACGCATCGTCTTACGGGCTTTGTCGAATTCCATGATGATCGGGAGCCGCTCGCCATGCTGCAGGTGCTGTTGAAATTGATCTTCATACAGTAGTGCATCTACCAGGCCATGCTCATAGGCCTGTTTGGCACTGTAGGGCGCACCATCGATCAGATCACGCACTTCGTCGGCTGTTTTGCCGCGGGCAGCGGCGATCGCATCAACCACCATGGCATAGCGCCCATCAAGCAGTCGTTCGAGTTGCTCGCGAGCCTCTGGCGACATCTCGGCCTGCGACAGCGTATCACCGCCCGATTTGTAGGGCGATACTGCCGTCACCTCGGCACGCACGCCGATACGTGCCAGTGCATCACGCAAGAATCGCGCTTCGACGCGTAGCCCGACAATATTAAACAATACCTGTGGCGGCAGGATGATCTCATCCGCTGCACATGCCAGGTAGTAGCCGGCCAGCCCGGGGCTCACCAGATGCGCGACCACTCGCTTACCGGCGGCACGAAAACGCATCATCTCATCGCGCAGGCTCTGCATTGTTGCCCAGCCACCGGGCGGGCCGCTGATCTCGATAATAATGCCCCGCGCATGTGGATCTTCGATAATACGCTGCAGAGTACGCCGCAACAGATACAGGTTCAACTGTTCGCGCATCCCGAGCAACCGCCGCTGCCAGAAGTTCGGCAGCGCCACAAACTCCGGTAGTGGCCCATCGATCCGGATGCGCACATAATCGACCCGCCGCCGCAACAAGCGACGCCACAGGTTCAGAAGTGTGCGCCAGCTATTGATGATCCAGACGATCGGCCCCATGCCTTACCCCTCGTTCTTCGTAAAATCAAAAAAGCGATACCCGACACCTCGCTCGGTCAGGATGTATTTTGGATTCGCCGGATCTACTTCGATCTTCTGGCGCAAATACGTGACATACAACCTCAAATAGTGTGTTTCGTCGCGATATTCCGGCCCCCACACCCGTGTCAGCAACATCTCGTGGGTCATCACATAGCCGGCATTCTGCACCAGATGGTAGAGCAAACGATATTCGGTCGGGCGCAGATTCACCCGTTCTCCGTCGATAAGAACCTCGCGCCGGGCAAAATCGACCGTCAGCCGCGCATCGATCTCGACCACGGTAGGGGTCGCGGGCGGCGGCGTATAGTGGCGGCGCAGTACCGCACGAATACGGCTCACCAGTTCGCGATGGCTGAACGGCTTGCCGATGTAGTCGTCGGCGCCGAGTTCGAGGCCACGGATGCGATCCTCCTCCTCGTCCTTGGCCGTCAGCACCAGCACCGGTACCGGCGAGAACTGCCGCAGGCGGCGCAACGTCTCGAAGCCATCCATGCCCGGCATCATAATATCGAGCAACACTACTTCGGGCATTTCGTTGCGCACATGCTCAAGTGCCTCACGCCCATTTGCGGCCGTAATAACCCGGCACCCCTCCAACTCAAGGTTCATCCGCATGAAGTTAACCATACGTGGCTCATCATCAACCACCAGGATGAGTTTATCTTTGAGTTCGGTCATGCTTCTCTTCCTCACTCCTCGTATCTTCCAGCAGCCGCACAACCCCCGATGCTTCCGGAGCCGTACCCTGCGGCAAGATATCGGCGGCCGACTCGTCATGATCAGCTAGCCGCGGCGTTGCCAGTGGGATGGTAAACGAGAAACGCGAGCCGCGACCGGCCTGACTATCAACCCAGATCCGGCCACCCTGCGCCTCGACGATTCCGCGCGACAGAAACAGCCCCAGGCCGGCACCCTGCGTCTCGCGGCGCAGCCGGTTATCGACACGATAGAAACGATGGAACAGGCGTGCCTGCTGTTCGGGTGCAATGCCGATCCCCTGATCGCTCACCGACACCACTGCCTCGTTGCCGGCAACATGCCCCGCGATCCGGATCATCCCGCCGTCGGGGCTATACTTCACCGCATTCGACACCAGATTTTCAAGCACGGTACGGGTGCGTTCCAGATCACCATAGACGGCCGGGAAATCATCGGCGAAGCGCAGTTCGAAGGTAAACTGTTCGCCGGCCTGGGTCGCAAAACGCGCGGCAACCTGCTCGACGAGCGGTGGCAACTGCCATTCGCTCATGTCAAGCCGCATACCATCGGCCTGGAGCCGCGAGATCTCAAGCAGCCCGTTGATCTGGCGCGCCAACCGGTCGGCCTCTTCCACAATCACCTGCAACCCGTCGCGGAAGGTCTCCTTGCCCCAGTTGGCATCGGTACGCGCCATGGTCTCGGCATACCCCTTGATGATACTGACCGGCGTTTTGAGTTCGTGCGACATAACCGAGATAAAGGTGTTCTGCATCTCTTCTTCAATCTTGCGCTCGGTAATATCACGCACATTGGCGATCGCGCCGAGGAACTCACCATGCGATCCGCGCTGCACGGCATAATGGCTCTGGACATAGCGCCGCCGCCCATCGCGTGCCTCGATCCACCCTTCAACCACCGGGTTCGGCTCGATCGGTCGCCGTTGCAGCGGGCAATCTACCAGGCAGATATTCACCCCCTGCGGCGAGCAAATGCCCAATACCTCGGCACATGGCCTCCCGGTCGTCTCCGCACGTGCATGACCGGTCAGTTGCTCCATGGTGCGATTAAAAGTCGTGATCCGCCAGCGACTATCGATGATCATAACCCCATCGGCGCTCTGCTCGATCAGCGCGTCGAGTTGCTGTTTTTCACGTAATACACTCTGATACAGGCGTGCATTACTGACGGCAATTGCCGCTTGATCGGCAAATGCGACCAGCAGATCACGCTCTTCGGCGCTAAAGGCGACATTCAATGCGGCCCTGAATACATAAATCACACCGACATGCGCCTGGTGGAAGATCAGCGGCAATGCACTCATATGCCGCAATGGCAGCCCGGTCGCCAGGCTGACTTGCTGCAGGCGGCGCTGCAATCCGCTCCGATCTTCAAGCGGCGTCACCAGCAGATCATCGAATGCCGACCAGAGATCGGCCGGAACGCTGCTTGCCGCACGAATATGCAAGCGACCGTCATCTTCGCGCAGCGCAATCAGCCCCGAACTGCCCGCCAGCAGTTCGACGGCCACCTCGATCACCAGATCGAGTACGCTGCCAAGATCGAGTTGCGCCGTAAGCGCCCGGCTAATACGTAAGAGCGACTCACGCTGGCGCAGCTGCTGCTCACGATCGAACATACGCGATCGGCACTCCAATCAGGTCTAACAACGCTCTAATACAGCATCGATTTCATTCTAACACACGCGGAATATACTACACAGCAGAAGCAATCGCGACTATATAAATACGACAAAACAGGAGGTTCTGCTATGTCGACCATTGTTCGCTGGGATCCGATGCAGGAGATGTTGACCCTTCGCG
>CALLZL010000130.1 GCA_937859575.1 uncultured Chloroflexota bacterium | reverse complement strand
GGGAGGCCAGCCAGCGAGGCGACGGCAATCGTGAGCACGATTGCCAGCAGCGGGTTGCGCTGCCCCAGGCCGGCCAGTTCTTCAATCGTATCGCTGCCGGTCGTATTGATAAACGCCGTCAGCACCCCGAATGCCGCCAGGTTGGTCAGCGCATACACCACTAAATAGAAGAGCAGTGCCGTACCACCCGACGCCCGGTCGATGGCATCGGTTGCCCCGAATGACAGAAATGCCAGCAGGATGAAGCCGGAATGGCCGATACTCGAATACGCCAGCAAGCGGCGCGTGCTCTCTTGCGGCAGCGCCAGCAGATTCCCCGCCACCAGTGTCACCAGCGCCAGCAGTGCCAGCAGTGCCGTCCATCCACCCGGATCGGCCGCCTGGGGCGTTCCGGCCAGCGGCGCGAAGGCGATCGTCAATAGCCGGTACAGCAGCAAGAACCCCGCCGCCTTCGAGGCGGTTGCCAGAAAGGCGGTGATCGCTGTCGGCGCGCCTTCATACACATCGGCAACCCAACTATGGAACGGCACAACCGTGATCTTATAGCCGATCCCGGCCACAATCAGCAGCATGGCGAGCATCACCAAGCCACGTTGCTGGCTATCGGTCACCCGCGCCGCCTCGCCGATCGAGCGAAACAGGGTATTGATTGTGGCAGGTGCACCGCTGGCGGCATTGACACTGGCGGTAAAACCATAGGCCAGGCTCATGCCATACAGCAGAACTGCCGACGAGATCACACCAAAGAGGAAATACTTCAGGCCGGCCTCGGCCGAACGCCGGTCACTCTTGAAGTAGCCGGCCAATACATAGAGGGCAATCGACGAAAGTTCGAGGCCGACAAACGCCAGGATGAGTTCGGTAGCAGCGGCCATGACACACATGCCGAGGGTCGCCATGAGCAGTAAGGCATAGAACTCGCCCGGATGGCCGATCGGCTGGTAGCTGAAACTGAAGAGCACCACCACCAGTGCCGCGCCGATCAACAACAACCGTGCGATCATCGTCAGATCATCGGTCGCGAAAGCACTCAGAATCGGCGATCCGCCCGGGCCGCCGGCCTGCAGATTGCGCCCGAGATTGATGAAAATATCAAGCAGCGCATTGCCGCCCGGCTCCGGCACCTGAAAGAGGA
This sequence comes from uncultured Chloroflexota bacterium, assembly GCA_937859575.1. Lineage (GTDB taxonomy): Bacteria > Chloroflexota > Chloroflexia > Chloroflexales > Roseiflexaceae > CALLZL01. The sequence continues at coordinate 6,247 of CALLZL010000130.1, read as the reverse complement.
GCCGGCTTTGCACCAGCACGACAACCATAATCAGGCCCAGGCCGATTGCCGTCAATTGTGCCGCCGCCCGGGTACGCTCAAGCCGTGCCGCCGCATCCGTGCCCCAGCGCTCAAACACATCCGAGCCAAGCACCAGCAATGCCAGTACCAGCAGCATCAGCTCCGGCAGGATCCGCGGGATGTCGGTCAGTTGAAAAATCATGGTGTCCTACAGATTTCAGCATCGATGGCGGCTGCGTCGCCATGCCCGCCTGCGCGGGTTAGCGGCCGGCGAGCATCCCTGCCTGTGTGAGCGCATCGGCAATCGGTGCCACCCCACTACTGATCGGATCGGTCAGAAAGCCGGGTGCCACCCCGGCGACGATCAGCACCGCTGCCAGTACCCCCCCCGCCAGGTATTCCTGCCATGTCAGCCGCGGCAGTTGCAGGAATGCCGGGTTGCGCAGTTCGCCGAAAAAGACGCGGCCAATCGCCCAGAGGGCATAGCCGCCGGTGATCGGAATCAAACGCGCCGCCAGGCGCGCCGGCGGCGGGAAGCGCCCCCACATCCCAATGAAGATATTAACCTCGCCCCAACACCCCGCCAATCCCGGCATGCCCATCGACGAAAGCCCACCGATCACAAAGACCAGCGCCGCGAACGGCATGACCTGGCGCAATCCGCCGAGTTCGGCGATCTGGCGCGTGTGGGTGCGGTCATACACCATGCGGCCGACCACCGCGAAGAGCAGCGCGGTGAGTACGCCGTGGGCAAACAGCTGCAACACCGCACCGGTCAGGCCGATCCGGTTGCCGGCTGCGATCCCCATCAGCGCCAGAGCCATATGCCCGACCGACAAATAGCCCCCCATGTATTGAAAATCGCGTTGCCCCAGGGCGGCCAGGGAACCGAAGACCGCGCCGACCACCGTCAGACCCGCCAGCGGCAACAGCCAGACCATCGCGCCCGCCGGCAGTATTTCGACCGCAACCCGCAGGCAGCCATAGGCACCTAGCTTCATCATTACACCCGCCAGCAGCATCGAGGCGGCCGTCGGCGCGGCGACATGGCCGGTCGGTGCCCAGCTGTGCAGCGGCACCATACCTGCCAGCACGGCAAAGCCGATGAAGAGCGGCAGGAACCACTGCGCCTGGAAGGTGCTTGAGAAGAGCGCCGACGATGACAGCAGCCGCATGTCGAAGCTGCGCAATCCGCTACCAAAGTAGACGGCAATCGCGCCGATGATGATCAGGGTCGAACCGGCCATCATGTAGAGTGCGAGTTTGGTGGCACCATATTCACGCCGTGTACGCCCCCAGCCGCCGATCAGCAGAAACTTCGGCAGAAGCGTCAGTTCATAGCACACCAGCAACAGGAAGAGATCGAGCGCCATAAAGACGGCATACGCGCCGGCACCGAGCAGTAGCAAGAGCAGCCAGTAGCTCTGTAGCCGCTCCTCGACATTCCAGCTCATCAGGGTGGCAGTGAAGATCACCAGGCCGTTGAGCAGCAGCATGGCCAGGCTGATACCATCAACCCCCAGGGTGTAGTTGATGCCGAGTTGCGGCAGCCAGGCGATCTGTTCGACAAACTGGTAACGTGCGCCGCCCGGTTGATACGCCGCATACACCAGCAGCGTCAGCAGCAGCGAAAGCAGCGCCCCACCACTGCCAATAGCGCGGATCACCCGCTTCTGTTCGGCAGGCACAAGTGTAATCGCCGCTGCTGCAACCAGCAGGCTGCCCCAGATCAAGCTCAGCCACGGGATCGTTTGTGGAAGTTCAAGCAGATTCATGTCTGTTTCGCTTTAGAGCGCCAGCCGTGTCAACAGTTCGGCAAACGCCAGTGCCGCCCGATTCGAGAGATCCATGATCGGTGCCGGGTAGATCCCGAAGAAGATCAGTGCCGCCACAAGCGGCCCGACCGCAAGGAGTTCGTGGGCAGCCAGCGGCTGCAGCGCTGCCGGATCACGCGGTTTGCCATGGAATACCTGCCCATACAACCGCAATAACGCCAGTGCCGTCACCACCAGGCCAATCGTTGCCAGTAGTGCATAGAGCGGCCATGCCGCCCATACGCCACGGAAGATAAAGAATTCGCCGACAAAGCCGGCCAGCCCGGGCAACCCCAGGTTGGCGAAGAATACCACACCGGCCAACCCGGCCAGCAACGGCGCTGTGGTGCGCAGCCCACCAGAACTGGTCGCGTCGTACCCGCCGCTACGCTCGGCGATCATATGCGCCAGCAGAAAGAGCGCCGCCGTCGAAAGACCATGCGCCACCATCTGGAAGAGTGCGCCGTTCAGAGCAATCGTGCGGCTGTCGGCGCTCGCACCGCTCGCCGCTACGGCAGCTACTGCCAGCGCCACATACCCCATATGGTTGATCGACGTATACCCGATCAGCCGCTTCATATCACCACGCACATGCGCCAGTGCCCCGAATGCGCCGACCAGCACTCCGATCAGCGCCAGCGCCCCGACAAAGGGTGCCGCCTCGCGGGCCGCTTCGGGCAGGAGCGGCAGCAATACCCGCAACATCCCGTAGGCACCCATCTTCGACATAACCGCCGCCAGTAATACCGAAGTAGCCGTCGGCGCTTCGGCATAGGTGTCGGGAAGCCAGGTGTGAAACGGCCAGACGGCCAGTTTCACAGCAAAACCGATGAAGATTCCCCAGAAGGCGATTGAGGTATACAGCAAAGGAAACCGACCAAGCACTGCGGTTATGCCGCTATCGTCAAGGTAGCTGAAGATAATCGTCTGCAGATCGCCGCTCAGCCCGGCACCACCAAGGCCCATGCCGAGCCGGCCAAGCTCGATCAGGTCGAAAGTCGGCACACCGGCATGGGATGTCGCAAGGTAGAAGAGCGGGAAGAGCACCAGCAGGCCAAGCGATGCGGCAACAGTATAGACAACAAAGGTCAGTGCGGCACGACGCCGGCCATCGGTTCGCCCCCAACCGTCGATCAGGAAGAAGGCCGGAATGAGGCTGAGTTCCCAGAAGACGAAGAAGAAGAAGAAGTTCAGCGACAGAAAAAAGCCGAGCATGGCGGCTTCGAGCAGCAGCAAGAGCGCATAGTGAAGCCGTACCCGCTCGTTGACGCGCCACGAGCCGAGCAGCGCTACCGGTGTCAGGGCTGCCGTCAGCACGACCAGCGGCAGACTCAGGCCGTCGATACCGACGAAATAATCGACACGCAGTGCATCAACCCATGGGATACGTTCGACATACTGCACCACACCCTGCCCGGCGGCAACCGCCGTGGCATCGAAGCCGGCCCACAGGAAGATCACCAGGCCCAACGGCAACAACGACCAGAGGGTCGCACCAAGTTTGACGGTACGATCATCAAGCCGCAGCGGCCCGGCCAGCAGCGGCAACAGCGCACCGATCAGCGGCAGCAGCAGCAGGATCGTTAGCCAGGGTAGTGTGCTTTGTGTCAGGTAGCCCATACGATTCCTGTGACATGACATGGCTTGTGCGTGGTGAACATCCGTTTACGCACTCCGCATGCTATCTATACCCTATGGCCGCAGCCCATAGACAACTACAACCCCCAGAACCACCAGGCCGGCAATCGCCAGTGCGAGGTAATCCTGCACGCGGCCGGTTACACTGCGGCGCAACTCTTCACCGGCATCACTGGTGCTGCGTGCCACCAGATCGCCGCCGCCATTCAACACCGCATCATCGAACAGGAAGGTCAAACGACCAAGCAGGCCGGCCAGGCTACCGGTTCCAGCAACACCCCGCCCGATCACCAGGCGGTCGAGACGATCGCGCAGGTCGGATACGACATCAAACAGCCTGCCAATAACCCACCCATAGAGCGCGTCTATCGCGAATGCCTGCTGTAATAGTGCGAAGAGTCGCGGCTGTGCCTGCTGCAGTGGATCGGTGGTGGCGGCATCGGCAAAAGCACTGCGATACAGCCACCAGCCGCCGCCGATCCCCGCCAGTGCCAGTAGTGTCGCAATGAATGCCAGCAACAGGTTGAAGCTCGTCGCCTCGGCGGCGACAAAATCGCTCAGGGTGTGCCACCATGGCAGATTGATCGCCCCGACCAGCACCGATGCAACTGCCAGCACGATCAGCGGCACCGTCATGGTAGCCGGCGATTCGTGCGGCAGTGACGCACCACCTCGAAAACGGCCAAAGAAGACCAGCCAGACCTGGCGGGTCATGTAGAAGGCGGTGAGGAACGAGGCTGCCAGCAGCATGACCCCGATCAGCAGATTGCCGTGGGCAAACGCTTCGGCCAGGATCTCGTCTTTGCTCCAGAAGCCGGCCAGTGGCGCGACACCGGCCAGTGCCAGGGCACCCACCAGATAGGCGGCAAAGGTGCGTGGCATGGCGTTGCGCAACCCACCCATGGAGCGGATATCCTGCGCCGGCCCATCATGCCCGACCACCGCTTCCATGGCATGGATGACCGAGCCGGCACCAAGGAACAATAGTGCTTTGAAGCAGGCATGCGTCAGCAGATGAAAGAGCGCGGCACCCCAGCCGCCGACCCCCAGCGCCGCCACCATAAAACCAAGCTGCGAAACGGTCGAGTAGGCCAGAATGCGCTTGATGTCGAACTGCACACAGGCGACCAGCGCCGCGCCGAGTGCGGTGATCGCCCCGATCGCCGCCACAACCGGCAGTGCATCGCTTACCGCAAAAATGGGGAAGGTGCGTGCCACCAGGAAGACACCGGCCGCTACCATCGTAGCCGCGTGGATCAGCGCCGATACCGGGGTAGGCCCTTCCATCGCATCGGGAAGCCAGACATGCAGCGGGAACTGCGCCGATTTACCGATTGTTCCGGCAAAGATCAGCAGCGCAATTGCGGTCGCTGCGCTCATCCCAACCGCCGTACCACTGGTTGCGAGGCGTTCGAGCAGTTGTGGTGCAAAGATCTGCCCGGCAGCGGCACCGATCTCAAGCGTACCGGCCTCCAGCCACAGATACACCAGCCCGATCAACAGCAGCACATCACCGACCCGTGTCGTCATGAAGGCTTTGATCGCGGCGGCGCGTGGTGTGATGCGGTTCGGATCGGCATAGGTACGATCGTACCAGAACCCGATCAGCAGGTACGAACAGAGCCCCATGACCTCCCAGGCGATGAACAGCAGCAACAGATTGCCGGCCATGACCATCGCGAGCATGGCAGCAGTAAAGAGCGTGGTATAGGCAAAGAAACGCACCCGGCGTGCGTCATGCGCCATGTAGCCGATGGCAAAGACATGAATCGCCGTTGCGACGAGTGTCACCATCACCAGCATGACTGCCGCCAGCCCGTCGATCCGATAGCCAAGCAGCAGATCAGCGGCGCCGGCCGGTGCCCAGCGCACAACCCGTGTGAAGGCCGTGCCGTCGCCCGCTGCCAGTGCGACGATCACACCAAGTGCCAGCACTGCCGCTATCGCAATGGCCGACACCGCCAGCCGGCCGGCCATGGCACCACGCAGCGGCAGTAGTGTCAGCGCAACACACGCCAGCAACGGAAGGAGCGGTATCAACCAGGCGATGTCGAGAAAAAACCCCATGGCTACCCCTGCAGCAAAGCAGCATCATCGGCATCAATCGTGCGGCGCGAACGATAGATCGCAATCACCATCGCCAGCCCGACTGCCGCCTCGGCAGCGGCAATCGTGATGATGAACAGCGCAAAGACCTGCCCGGCCACCAGATTCGGCTCAAGATAGCGCCAGAACGCGACCATGTTGATATTGACGGCATTAAGCATGAGTTCGACACCAAGCAGAATGCCGATCAGGCTACGACGAACCAGTGCACCGAACAGGCCGATGCAGAAGAGCGCCGCCGCCAGAAGCAGCAGCCATTCAAGCGGCACACTGTCGACCATCGTCATCACGACCCCTCCGTCGCCTCGCCGGCATCACCCGTATCGCGACGCCCGGCGGTTGCCCGCCGGTCGCGGGCGACGCTCTCGGCGAGTGTCAACACACGCCGCCGCCCTTGCTCGTCGATGGCAATCACCACCGCACCAACCAGCGCCACCAGCAGCACGATCGCAGCCAGCTGAAACGGCAGCAGATACTCGCGCATGAACGCCGTGCCGATCTGCGGCGTCGCCGCCAGCACCGGTACCTGTGTTGCCGCAAACCAGGGGAAGCCAAATGCCATCGGTGCCAGCAACAGGCCGAAGAACGCCGCCGCACCGGCAAGGCCGAACCACCAGCGCCGGGTCGCGATCTGTTCATCGGCATGGTCGATATCACGCGTCAGCATGACGGCAAACAGGATCAGAATT
>CALLZL010000129.1 GCA_937859575.1 uncultured Chloroflexota bacterium | reverse complement strand
TCGATGGCCTGCTGGCGCATGTGGCGGCCGCCGGCATTCCGGCCGAACGCACCATCCTGCTCGGTTTTTCGCAGGGGGCCTGCCTGACGCTCGAATATGCGGCGCGCAATCCACAGCGTTATGGGGGGATCGCTGGGCTGAGCGGTGCCCTGATCGAGAATGGCGACACCCACCGCAGTTATAGCGGCTCACTGGCGGGTACACCGGTCTTTCTGGGGTGCAACGAGATCGATCCACACATTCCGGCCGGGCGCGTCGAGCGCAGCGCCGAAATCTTCACCGCGCTCGGCGCTACAACAACTCTGCGCTTTTATCCGGGGGAAGGTCACTCGGTGTATATCGACGAGATCGAGGCTGTACGCGATCTGATCGCCTCCGCACGTGGCTAATGGCCGAACCATTGCTGATACTGGCCGATGATCTGACCGGTGCTGGTGATAGTGCGGCGCGCTGCCGCACCGCCGGCCTACCGGCAGTCGTCAGCTTGCATCCGCCGCCGTATGATCGCCAACTGGCTGCCGGTGCAGTTGCCTTCAGCAGCGACAGCCGCCATCTTCCCCCCGCCTTGGCCGCCGAGCGCGTCGGTGCCGTGGTGCGGCCGTATGCCGCCATGCGGGCACATTGGTACAAGAAGATCGACTCGACCCTCCGTGGAAATCTTGGCAGCGAGATCGATGCACTGCTCGATACGCTTGGCCGCTCACGGATGTTGATCTGCCCGGCATTTCCCGCGCAGCAACGAACCCTGCATAACGGGATCTTGCTGGTTGGCACAACGGCGTTTCCCGAGCGTCATCTGCCGACCATGCTGGCGCACCAATCGCGCCGGCGCGTTGCTCATCTGCCTCTTCAGCTGGTGCGTTCCGACAACTTTGCCGCCGCCCTGATGGCACCTGATGCCGAGCTCCTGGTTGCCGATGCACTCAGTGATGCCGATCTGGCGGGGATGGTGGCCGCAGCCGCCGGCCAACCTGCCCTGCTGCTCTGCGGCAGCGCCGGGCTGGTATCGGCTCTGGCCGAACAGCTGGTGCAATCTTCGGCGGTGCCTGGCGGCACCTGGCAGATTCCGGCAGGGCCAGTGCTGCTGGCGATTGGGAGCGGGAGCAGCACCGCCCATCGCCAGCTTGCGTATCTTGCCGCCGCTCGTGAGCGGCATGCTATTCTTATGCATATGCCGCCGCCGACACCCGATATACTGCTCGATAGCCAGCAGGCACGTATGCATGCTGCTGCCTTCGCCGCCGATGTTATAGCAGCTATCGAACAGTATCAGCCGGCATGCCTGGTGCTGAGTGGCGGCGATACCGCCCAGAGCGTACTGGCGCGCCTGGGGGTCGTCCAGCTCGAGATTCTGGCTGAACTGCTCCCCGGTGCACCACTGGCCCGCGGACGTGATGCCGGCGGTCGCATGCGGTATGTGGTGCTCAAGCCCGGTAGCCAGGGGAACGATGACGCACTGCTGACGATTATACGTGCCCTAAGGAGAATCTCATGACACAACGACCACTCTTGGCACTGACCATGGGCGATCCGGCAGGGATCGGCCCTGAAGTGATCCTCAAAACCTTGATGCACGAGGAGGTCTATCAGCGCTGCCGCCCGCTGGTGATCGGCGATCGCCGGATCCTGGCTCGTGCCGAACATTGGTGCAATGCCCGCGATCTGAACTACGAGCTGGTGGCATCGCCGGCTGATGGGAGTTTTCGGGCCGGGATTATCAGCCTGTATCATCTCGACAACGCCGATCCGGCCGCCTGCCCGGTCGGTCGGATCAGTGCCGCTGCCGGTAATGCTGCGGTCGAATATGTGTTTGCTGCATGCGATATGGCTATGGCCGGGAGTGTCGATGGTATTGTTACTGCGCCGCTTAACAAGGCTGCCATGAACGCCGCCGGCCATCATTATGCCGGGCATACCGAGTTGCTTGCCGAGCGTACCGGTGCCGAGCGGGTCAGCATGCTGCTGGTTGGTGCCAGGCTGCGTGTCGTGCATGTCAGTACGCATGTCGCATTGCACGAGGCGATTGCCCGTGTGACCATCGAGCGAGTTGGGGCGACGATTGATCTCGCCTATCGCTCGTGCCGTGCACTTGGGATCGAGCATCCACGCATTGCGGTTGCCGGTCTTAATCCGCATGCCGGTGAAGGTGGATTGTTCGGTCGTGAAGAGCAGGATGCGATCCTTCCCGCGATCGAGGCGGCCCGCACCAGAGGGTATGATGTCTCGGATCCGCAGCCGCCCGATACGGTCTTCTTGCGTGCGACACACGGCAGCTATGATATCGTCGTGGCGATGTATCACGATCAGGGGCATATTCCAATGAAACTGCTGGCCTTCGACAGCGGTGTGAATGTCAGCGTCGGCCTGCCGATTGTCCGCACCTCGGTTGATCATGGAACCGCGTTTGATATCGCCGGCACCGGGCGCGCCAGCGAGACGAGCATGCTGGCGGCGATTGACGTTGCGATTCAGATGGTGCAGGCCGCCCCGCCACGCATCTGACCCTGAGCCACACCACGGCGCACGAGAGTGAATCCCATCCCACGGCGAAGGCCGAGGTCAGGCAGCATGCTATACTAGGCCACGTGGGGCATGCTCCGAATGGGTCGGCAGGTATGCCGCAGGGCACGAGGCACCGCATGGCCCGCTGGTGTCAGCGAGGGTGCCGCTGTTTCACCGGGTTTGGCGTATGCGATCCGCACGAAGTCGGACACGTTAGTACAAGGATGGCTCATGGAACCCCGACGCAATGATCGACGTGAGCGCAAGGATGCACGCCGCAACCAGGAACAGGTGATCAATGCGGCCCGTGAGCTGTTTGCCCGCCATGGTGCCGATGTGCGTATCGAAGAGGTCGCACGTCGCGCCGGCGTGGGTGTCGCAACCGTCTATCGGTGTTTTGCGAGCAAAGAGCAGTTGATCGCAGCGATCAGCCACGACGCATGCACTATGGCGCAGCAGTGCCTGTACGAGGCGGCGCAGCATGCCGGCGATGCGCGGGTGCGATTGCAGGCGCTGATTATGGTGCAGTATCGCTCGAATGCGCAGCAGGCGGCGCTGCTCGAACTCGCAAGTGCGGCGGATGGTGATCAGCAGGCACTGGCAGTCGATCCCTCACCGCTGATCGAGGCGCTGCGTGATCTTTTGCGGCAGATCATCGCCGATGGGCAGCAACAAGGGTTGTTCCGCGCCGGTGATCCGGCAGTGCTGGCAGCGCTCTGTGTCGAGTTGCTGCATCCGCGTACTTTTACCAGCCTGCGCCATACGCTCGCGACAACCCCCGAACAACTGGCGCAGCACACCACCGCGCTGCTCTTGCATGGCTTGCTATGAGGGTGCGCCTGGATGCGGCACAACCCATCTGGTTCTGCACAGGGGTATGGTTCTGGTGTGAACTCATAGGCATCTCAGACAAAGGTCGTACAACCGCTCTCTTTTGTTTTTTTGCAGCTACGCCGCCAAAAAACAAAAGAGAGCGGCGATTGTCCACCTCGTCTTTGAGATATCTATAAGGAGTGATCGATGACCTTTCGGCACAGGCGTGTGTTGCTCCTGACGGCACCGCAGAGCTATCGTGCAGAAGCGTTTCTGGCAGCAGCGACACAGCTCGATATCGACGCAGTTGTCGCGGTTGATATGGATGTGTCGCTTGCCGATCACTGGCAGTATCCGCTTGGCTTTCGGTTTGATGATCCGGATCAAGCACTGGCGGCGATTGGTGCGTATGCTGCGGCTAACCCGCTCGACGCGATTATCGCGGTTGATGATACCGGTACATTGCTCGCCGCACAGGCGAGCGCTGCGCTCGGCCTGCCGCATAATGCCCCCGATGCTGCCGAGGCGGCGCGCGACAAATACCTCATGCGCCGGCGGCTTGCTGCGGGTGGGGTTCCGATCCCGGCGTTTCGGCTCTGTTCGACATCCGATGATTATGCTCTACTGGCATCCGAGATCCGCTTTCCATGCGTTGTTAAGCCGTTACGCTTGAATGGGAGCCGTGGCGTGATCCGTGCCGATAACCGGCAGCAGTTTGTCTCTGCTGCGTGTCGCCTGGCGGATCTGCTTGATATGATCGAGCCAGGGCCGCAACCCAAGCCGTTTCTGGCGGAAGATTTCGTGCCGGGGGTGGAAGTCGCGCTCGAAGGTATGATCGACGACGGCATCGTGCAGGTGCTGGCGCTCTTCGATAAGCCGGATCCGCTCGATGGGCCTTTCTTCGAAGAGACGCTCTATGTCACACCCTCGCGCCTGCCGCCCGAGCTGCAGGCGGCGATCGGTGCCTGTGCGGCGGCGGCAGCGGCGGCGCTTGGCCTGCGGCGCGGGCCGATCCATGCCGAGTTGCGGGTAAACGAACAGGGGCCATGGTTGATCGAGGCAGCCGGCCGCAGCATCGGCGGTATGTGCTCGCGAACATTACAGTTCGGCAGTTCGGCATCGCTCGAAGAACTGATCCTGCGCCAGGCGTGCGCGCTGCCGATCGAATCGCTGAGTCGCAGCGGCCATGCCGGCGGCGTCATGATGATCCCGATTCCGCATGGCGGCATACTGCGCCGGGTGGCCGGGATCGCTGAAGCATTGCGTGTGACGGGTGTTGAGGATGTGCAGATCACGGCACCGTTGCACTACCCGATCACGCCACTGCCGGAAGGCGATAGCTATCTTGGTTTCATCTTTGCCCGTGGCGAGACTCCGGCGGCAGTCGAGGCGGCACTGCGCGAGGCTCATGCCTGCCTCAACTTTACAATTGAAGCAGCCATACCACTGGCACTGGCATAATGGCCGCTACTTGCGGCGTGCCGGGCCGCCTTTGGTCGGGCGTGCCGCTGGTGTCCATCCTTCGGGCATCTGTGCGCCCTCACCAAAGAAGAACTCTTCCGCCTGCTGCACCAGAAACTGCTGTGCCTGCGGATCCGCCATGCTCAGGCCGTAATGGTTGATCAGCATGACCGACTGATCCATCCACATGTTCCAGGCCTGCCGCGAAATACTATCGTAGATGCGCTGGCCAAGCTCGCCAGGGTAGGGTGGTGCATCAAGGCCGGGCAGCCGGCGGCCAAGTTTGACGCATGCGACGATCCGTTGTTCCATTGGTTATTCCTTAACGTAGTATGAAACAGATTGCCCGCCATTATACCACTCGGCTCCTCTTCTTCGGGATGGCAAGCCGTTTTTGGGCAGCTGCTCGGGCACCCCTGGGGGCCCATGGCATGCGGATCGGCGGGGGGTTTAGCCCGGCCCCGCCACAGGCCGCCGCGATCAGCCGCGTGCCGCCGCCGCGTACCCCACCGATCAGCCTGGCCGATAGCTACACGACCCCGGCCGATCTTGCCCATGCCGCCGGTGTGCCGGTCTTTGCGGTTGCTCGTCTGCATGCCGCTGAAGTCGGTGCCATGCTGGCACCCCTGATGCCTGATCTTGGCTGTATTGCTTGCTTCCCGCGTCGCCTGCCCGAGGCGCTCTTTACCCTGCCGCCCGGTGGTTGCTATAACCTGCATCCATCGCTGCTGCCGGCGTATCGCGGCCCCGCGCCGCGGTTCTGGATCATGCGTGATGCCGCTCAGCTCGGCGTCACAATACACCGCGTCGATGCACAGTTCGACCATGGGCCGATACTGGCGCAGCAGGTGATCGATCTGCCCGATGGGGTTGATGGCGCAACGATCGATACACATAGTGCTGTGGCCGCAGCGACGCTCTTCGCTACCCGATCGGCGGCCGGCATACCCCTTTCGTCACTTCGACCGCAACCGGCCGGTGGTTCGGCCTACCCTGCGCCGGCAGCTGCCGACTTTCGGATCGACACGACCTGGGGTGCACGGCGCGCCTTCAACTTTATGCGTGCCACCGCCGATTGGGGCCAGCCCTACCCGATCGGTATCGCCGGTCGTGAATTCCAGTTACAGGATGCGATCAGCTACGAAACCAGGCGCCCATCCATTCCGATACGCGAAGAGCCCGGCCGGGTCAGGCTGCAACTGGCTGACGGCGCACTCTATGCTCGCTTCAGGGAATAACCGAGATCGCCTCGGGATGCAGGTACAGCAACACATTGCTGCCGCTGGTTGGGAGCATCTGCGTATCGATGTCGAAGGTCAGGCGCATGCCGCCGGCATGCCGCACGCCCAGCCGTACCCGGCTGCCGAGAAACCGGCTCTGTTCGACGCTGCACATCACGGTGTTGGGTTGTTGCGCATCAGGCGGCAGCATGGTGGCCGCCTCGGGCCGGATCACAAGGGTCAGTGGTGTGCCATGGGGAATCGGGTGGGATGTTGCGGCCAGCAGGGTGCCAAGCGGCGTGGCGGCCTGTAGCAGGCCGGCTGTGGTGCCGAGCGCCTGACCCTCGATCTGATTGGCGAGGCCGAGGAAGCGAGCGACGAAGCGGGTCGCCGGCCGGCGGTAGAGCTCGGCCGGAGTGCCGCGCTGCTCGATGCGGCCGGCCTGCATGAGAACCAGTTCGTCGGCAATGGCGAATGCCTCGGCTTGATCATGCGTGACGTAGATTCCGCTCACACCGACCTGCCGCAGGATCGCGCCAAGCTCATCGACAAGCCGCTCGCGCAGGGTACGGTCGAGCGCGGCAAGCGGCTCATCGAGCATGATCAGTTGCGGCTGCGGTGCCAGGCTGCGTGCCAGCGCCACCCGCTGCCGTTCGCCGCCCGAAAGCGCGTCGATGCGCCGCCGCCCATAGCCGTTCAGGCCGACGAGCGCGAGCATGGCATCGACGCGAGCGGCGATATCGGCCGGTGGTACATGCTGCATCCGTAGGCCAAATGCGATATTTGCGGCAACGTCGAGATGCGGAAAGAGTGCGTATTCCTGAAACATCAGGCCGAAGCCGCGTTGATGGGCCGCCATCCCATCGAGTCGCCGGCCGTTATAGCTGATACTGCCGCCGTCTTGTGCTTCGAGGCCGGCGATCAGGCGCAGCAGTGTGCTCTTGCCGCAGCCCGATGGCCCCAGGATTGCAACGATCGCCCGTGGTGCGACATCCAGGCTCACACCGGCGAGGGCGATCGTCGTCCCATAGGCCTTCTGCAGATCGATAATCGAGAGCACGGTTATTCTGCGGCCTCGCCGCCCGCTTCTTCACCCTGCCGCCCGGCCAGTTCGCGATCAAGATACAGCAAGCCGGCACCGTCGTTGCCGATCAGTTTGAGGTGCTGAATGATGGCGTCGGCACTCTTCTCTTCTTCGACTTGCTCATCAACAAACCATTTCAGCATGCTCTGGGTTGCGTAGTCGCCTTCGCGAATTGCCAGTGCATAGATCTCGTTGATCGCGGCCGTGACGCGCTGTTCGTGGGCCAGCGCGTGTTCCATGGCGTCGAGTGGTGAACCGAACTCGGCATCCGGCTCAGGAACTGCGCTCACCAGTGCCCGACCGCGCCGATCATTCAGGTAATCGAAAAAGCGCAGGGCGTGCTCACGCTCCTCTTCGCTCTGGATGCGAAACCAGTGTGCGAACCCTTCGAGATTGCGATCCTCGAAGAATGCAGCAATCGCCATATAGGCATGCGATGCGGCAAACTCGAAATTCATCTGCTTGTTTAATGCCTGTTGCATGGTGTCGCTGAGCATGGACGGCCTCCTTATGGTGCGGTAGTCAACAACTTCTATTATAGCAGGGGCGGATTCGACTGGTATAATACCATTATCTGACCTGGGCAGCATGTACGCTATTCTGCCGGATCTTCGTACAGACAGGCGTCTTGATGCAGATCATTCTGACCCATAGTTACAGCGACTTCGATGCCGTTGCAGCACAATTTGCAGCGGCTCGTATCTACCCCGATGCCATACCGATCCTGAGTCGTCAGTTGAACGAGAATGTGCGCGAGTATGTGGCGCTTCATGCCGAGGAGTTGCCATTCGTGCGCTTGATCGATGCACCTTCTACAGTGACGCATGTGATACTGGTGGATACTGCCGTCATACCGGTTCTGGCCGGGTTTGATCCGGCGCAGGCAGCCGTCACAATCATCGATCACCATGGGTTCAATCGCGATCTCGAAGCGCACGAGCAGCTGATTATTGAGGATGTTGGGGCGACAACCACGATACTGGTGCGCCGCATGATCGAACGTGGCATAACGGTAACCCCGGTTGAAGCCACCTTGCTGCTGCTCGGAATCTACGAAGATACCGGTAGCCTCTCGTTGCCCGGCACCCGCGAGGCGGATGTTGCCTGTGCGGCCTGGCTGTTCGGCCAGGGTGCCCGGGTCGAGGCAATCGGCGAATATCTGCGCCGGCCGCTGACTGTAGCCCAGGAGCAGTTGATGCGCCAGATCGATGCACAGCTGCATGTCGAAGAGATTGCCGGCTGGAATGCACTCTTTGGCTGGGGTGAGATCGATGGGGCAGTGCCCGAGATCTCGCCGCTGGCGCAACGCCTGCGCGATCTGTATGCGCCGGCCATTCTGGTGCTGGCGGTCGGCATTGGTGGTTCGGGTACCCAACTGGTGTTGCGCGCCGATGCGCAGGCGCTCGATATCGGCGCACTGGCGGCTGAGTTCGGTGGTGGCGGGCATCCGGCTGCCGCCGCTGCCTTTGTTCGTGATACCGCGCCCACCATCGTGCTTGCCGATGTGGTACAGCGCATTCGTACCCGTGTGCAGCCGGCCCTTTTGGCCCGTGATCTGATGACGACATTGGTGCATACGGCACCGCTTGATGCGACGGTCGGTGAGGCCGAGGAGTTATTGGCACGTTACGGCCATGGCGCACTACCGGTGGTTGATGCCGATCGGGTTGTGCATGGCATGATCGCCCGCCGTGATCTGGATCGCGCCTTGCGCCACGGCCTGCACGATGCCGCGTTGACGCGCTATCTCTGGCAGGGGCCGCCGCTTATTGCACCCGATACCTCGATCAGCGAGGTACGCCGTGCCCTGACAATCGAAGGCCAGCGGATCGACCACGCCGGCCGCCTGCTGGTCGTTGATCCACAGCAGCGTTTGCTCGGTATTATCACGCGCGCCGATCTGCTGCGCACCCTGGAACATGGCCGCACAAGCGATATCGATGGCCATGCCGATGCAACCGATGAACTCAAGCAGTTTCTCGATCCGCCATTGCTTGCGATCATCCGTGAAGCTGCAGCAGTTGCCGAACAGCGCGGCACAGCGATCTATATTGTCGGTGGTGTGGTACGCGACATGCTGCTCGGTCGGCGGCGTGGCGATCTGGATCTGGTGGTCGAAGGGGATGCGATCGGCCTGGCTGCCGAACTGGCACGTCGGTGGGGCGGCCGTGTGCGCGGCCATGCGCAGTTCGGCACGGCGACACTCGAACTTACAGCACCCATGGTCGGTGTACCACTCTCGCTCGATTTCGTGATGGCGCGCACCGAATTTTACGAGCGCCCCTCGGCCTTACCGGATGTTGAAGCGGCGTCGCTGCGCCACGATCTGCACCGGCGCGATTTCACCATCAACACACTTGCCGTCTGCCTGAATCCCTCGCGCTATGGCCGACTGTACGATTTCTACGGCGGCAGGCGTGATCTGCAGCGCGGCCTGGTGCGGGTGCTGCATAATCTGAGCTTTATCGATGATCCGACGCGCGTGTTACGGGCGGCACGCCTGGCGGCACGCCTGGGCTTTACCATCGAGCCGCGCACACGGGCCCTGATCAACGATGCCGTCGAACAAGAGATCTTCCGCCGTACGACCCCCCAACGCATTGTGCACGAGATCTGCTTGCTGCTGGCCGAACCCGAACCCGAGCGAGCATTGAGCCTTTTGATCGAACAGGGTGTCGTTGCTAGCCTGCTGGCCGGTTTTCAGGCTCCGCCCGACTTTGCGCAGCGATTTAGCCGTGCCCGCCGGGCCGCCTTCCGTGATCTACCATTACCACGCCTGTATCTGGCGCTGCTCTTTGTCGATCATGCCGATCCGGTGATCGATGCCCTGATCGTTCGCTATCACCCGCCGTTGGCCGAGAGTCGCATGCTGCGTTCGATTGCGGTGTTCCATGCCTGCCGCGCCGAAGTGATGCAAGCCGAACTTGCCGCCAGCCGGCTTGATGCCATGCTGCATGCGGTTGATCCGGTTGTACTGCGGGCTGCACAACTCGTGTACGAACAAACTGCGCCACAACTGGTACGACGCCTGGTACAGTATCTCGATCACCTTCGCCAGGTACGTCCGGCCGTCGATGGTCGTTATATTCGCTCGCTTGGGGTGGCCGAGGGGCCACAGATCGGTCGGTTACTGGCCGGCCTCCGTGCTGCACTCCTTGACGGTGATGTTGTCGAGCCTGAAGAACAACAGCGCTGGATTCGGCGCCGTATCGGAGAAGATGCTTCATGAGAAGGCGATTCCGGCAGCTGTTACAATCGCTTACGACCGTTCCTTCCGCCGATATCAACATGCGGCGGCGCGGGCGGGTCACGATCATCCTGGCATTCGGTATGCTCGTTGCCGTTGCCATGGCCCTGCCGGTCGCACTGTCGGTTCCCGATCGCGCCATGTCGCTGACGGCACTGGCAGCTGGAACCGGCTTCTATATCCTGGCGATTCTGGTTGCCCGCCGTGGGAAGGTCAATTACGGTGCTCTGCTTACGATCTTCCCGACAACGCTGATTATCGCTGGCACGATCCTCTATTCCGGTACACTACAGATCCGCCCGTTCTATCTGCTGCTATCGGTTTTGATTGCCACTCTGACGCTGCGACCGCGTGGGATCTGGATCGTGGCCTGTATTAATCTGATGGCGCTGGCACTGCTCACCCTTGCCGTATCCAACACCCAACCACTCGATATGTTTGAACGTCAAGCTTTGACGGGTGCAGTGATTCTGATTGTGATCACCAGCCTGGTTGGTTCGCTGGGATCCAGTAGTGTTCAATCGGCACTGGCAAGTGCCGACGAGGCACGCCAGCAAGGCGAACAGGCCAATGCCGAACTACGGTTGCGGATCGCAGAACACGAGCAAGCCGAGGCACGCTTTGCCGCGATCTTCAACACTAGCCCATTGGGGATTCTGATTATTAGCCTCGAAACCGGCAGGATCATTGATCTGAACCCCAGTTTTGCCGATCTGGTGGGGTATCGGCGTGCTGATCTGATCGGTGGGCAACTAACCCGGATGGCGTTCTGGGATGAACCGCTCGATCGCGATGGCATGGTTGCCGCAGCATTCTCGGGCAAACCGACCGAACTCGAGATCCGCTATCACCGCAGTGATGGCGAGTTGCGAGATGCCCTGGTATCGCTGATGCCGATCGGTATTAACGGTGAACGCTGCATCCTCTCGATCTATATCGATATTACTGATCGGCTGCGAGCTGAAGCGAATTTGCGCCAGGCCAACGAACGCTTCGAACTTGCCGCGGCGGTTGTGCAGGCCATGATCTGCGAGCAAGATCTCGTGCATGATCGCGTTGTACGGAGCCAGGGGATCACCACCGTGCTGGGCTACCCGCCCGATCAAGGTCCTGTTACTCGGGGTTGGTGGGATGAACGGCTGCACCCCGATGATCGTGAACGGGTGCTGGCCGAGGTCGATGCACTGATGGTTGATGCCTCGACCTACGAGCTTGAGTATCGCCTGCTGCATCACGACGGTAGTTACCGCTCGATGAGTGATCATGGCATGATCATTCGCGATGACGATGGGCATCCGGTACGTATTATCAGCAGCATGCTCGACATTACCGAGCGGCGGCGGCTCGAAGCGCAATACCTGCAATCCCAGAAGATGGAGAGTATTGGGCGGCTCGCCGGCGGAATCGCCCATGATTTCAATAATCTCCTGACGGTTATCAATGGTGCTGCGGCACTGGCGTATGCACAACTGCCGGAAACTCATCAGGTGCGGGCCGATCTGCATACGATCCTCGATACGTCGCATCGTGCGGCACGCCTGGTGCAACAATTGCTGGCCTTTGCCCGCCGCCAGATTCTTGAACCGCAGAATCTTGAACTCAACCAGCTGATCCACGATATACACGAACTGCTGCAGCGCCTGCTCGGAACAACAGCGTCGATGCAGCTCGATCTCGCTGCGGATCTTGGCCTGGTTCGTGCCGATCCATCACAGATCGAACAGGTGTTGATCAATCTGATCGTTAATGCGCGTGATGCCATGCCGGATGGTGGATTGGTGCGGATCGCGACCCGCAATATCGAGCTTGATGAAGATTATGTTGCGGCTCATGTCGGGGCGCAGGTCGGCAGCTATGTTATGCTTGTCGTAAGCGATAATGGGAGCGGTATCGCGCCGGATGTCCGTAGCCGTATCTTCGAACCCTTTTTTACCACCAAAGAGACAGGGAAGGGGAGCGGGCTTGGCCTGGCGACCTGTTACGGTATTATCAAGCAGCATGGCGGCAGTATCTGGTGTGAAAGCGAGCCGGGTCAGGGCACAACCTTCAATATCTACTTACCGCGCTTGCCCTAGAAAACGTGCCGCACATAGCTGCACACCGGCATGAAGTATGCTATAATGAGATGCAGCACTGTTCGTGGGCTGCTGAGCCCTATTCCTGAGAAACCGGAGAGTAAGCATGGCTGGAAAGACTGCCAAGTCGAAGACCGACGTGACCTCGCGCGACAAGAGCGGCCGCGTTACCGATCACGATTGCATGAACTGCGGTGAGCGCATCAGCAACGACCGCGAAATGGTGGTTGTTATGGATGGCCGCCGCCGCAACAAGACGTATCACCACCGCGCCTGCTTCCAGAAGACGATCGCCTGATCCATTCGGATAGCAGCACTCATTCAGACGTATCGGCTCACCCTGATGGGTGAGCCGATTGTTTCTACGCACAGATGTAGATGGTTGACGATCGTACAACCCTCGAATTTCCCTCTTCCGGTACCACGATGGTGCCGCTCTGCGCGCCCGATGGGTTGGTCTGTTGTATGGCAGCCGCTCCGGGTGGCCATCCGTTGCGTGTCTTGCTCGATACCGGTACCGATCCATCGGCGATCGATGCGCGCCTGGCGCGCCGCCTGGCGCTGCCGACAGGCGGCAGTGGCCTGGGTTCGAGTGCCAGTACTGATGATGTGGCCTTTACCGAAGCCGAGCTTCCCTGGTTGAAGATCGGCGACCTGACGATTCGCGATCTGTTTGCCCCGGCGCTCGACCTCGCCAGCCTGCCGTTTGGTGTCGATATTGTGCTTGGCTATAACGTCTTGCGGCAGATGGCGCTGCGCATTGATTATGCTCACCGCATGCTGACATTCGCTCACCCTGATCTCGGCCTAGGGCAGCCGGATGCCGTGCAGATCGCGCTCGACTTCTTCGAGCATTTTCCGGCGCTGCCTGATCTTGAAGCTGATGGTGTGTCGCTTCCGCTGGCAACGATCGATACCGGCTCGAATGCTGCCCTCACCGTCGGGCCGGATCTGGCACGGCAGCTCGGGTTGAGCGCCACTGCCGAGGGGGTCGTATCTGCGGTGGGCACCGGCTTCGGCGGCACCGCGCGTGTCCTGCGTCGTGAGGGTTGCTCGGTCAGGCTGGCAGGCATGCTGCTCGATGCCGTCGCTATCGATACCCACCTTGGCGCTGCCGGCGATCTTGGCCGTCATGGGCGCGCCAATATCGGTAATCGCCTGCTTGCCCGCTTCGAGAGCGTAACGCTCGATTACGAACGTCGCCTGCTGCTGCTGACACCAGCCCCCCTGCGTGAATCGTCGGCATAGGCATGAAAAAGGCCCGATCAGGCGGCGATATCGCCGCCTGATCGGGCATCAACAACCTACGAGCCATTATCGCGAACGATCAAGGCTCAAGCGTATCAGCACTTCTGGCACTCTTCTTCGGCATGTGGCCCGTGATCGGGGCAATCGCCGCCGGGTGCGTCGGTCGGTAGCTCATCGTAGTCCATTGCGACCCTCCTGTGGCGAGAAACACTCAGGCCTACAGGATAGCCGGTTAGCCCTTCTACTACCTAGATACGTAGATTACGGTGAGGTTAACTTTGTGCCGCCGCAATTGCCAGGCCCGAGGCGACACCGGTGAAGACATCCATTTCTTGCAGTTTTTCCGCGCCGAAGCGGTTGCGCAGCATGCGTACGAAGGCCGGTACGCGGGATGAACCGCCGGTGCGCAGGATGACATCGATATCGGCAGGTGTCAGACCAGCTGCGGCAATTGCCCGGTCAACACATTCGCCGACAGCCCGTACATCGGGGCCGATAATGCGATCAAAATCCCAGCGTTCAAGCGGCTCGTGAAAATGTATCCCCGGCACATCCATGCCGATCGTTGTCTCGCGCTGGTCACTTATGCGTACTTTGGCACGCTCTACCTCTTCATAGAGTGGTAGGCCATAGTTTTCACGCACGAGGGTGCGCAGCGCGTTGAGTTCCTGCGGCTTATCGCCGGTGCGGATCGCTTCGTCAATGATCGCCAGATAGCGAGGCTGCGTCAGATCCACAATCGTCTGCCATTCACTCAGATGTTCGAGCAGTACCGCCGGCAGCGGGAGCCGCCGTGGCCCAAGTACCGCTCCGGCTCCAAAATGCGGCAGTAACTTCCCCATCACCAGCCGCCGGTCGAGTAAGTCACCGCCGATTGGTACACCATCGGTTGCCAGAACCTGGTTATTACCGCGTCCGTCGATCCGCATGACTGTGACGTCGAGTGTACCGCCACCGAAGTCGAAAACCAGGATCGTCTGCTCGTGCACGGCATCAGCCGCATACGCATAGGCCGCCGCCGTCGGTTCGGGCAGAAATGATACCTGCGGCAAACCGGCTTCTTCGCAGGCGGCCTGCATGCGCTCGAAGGCCAGTGCATCAAGGGCGGGATCATCGGCATAGTGTACCGGCCGCCCGAGCACCATACGTGTGATCGGGGCACCAAGCTCGGCTTCGATTCGCTCACGAATGATGCGCAGCACAATGGCGATCAGAGTTTCGAGGGTGTAGCGCACCCCAAATACATCGGTGCCTTTGAAGGAGCGATCGCGCAGGTGAGTTTTGAGGGATTGAAACAGCCGCCCCGGTGCATTGGCGTCGACGACGGCATACAGGGTTTGCATGACGGTGCCGAATTCGGCCAGGGTGACTTCGGCCTCGCCGACATAACGCCACTGGTATTCGATCTCGCGGCCAACATTCGCCAGAGTATAGCGGTCGATCGCTTCGCGGCCGATGAATGGCACCCCTTCGCGGGTAATGAAGAGCGTTGATCGCATGACGGTCGGCTGGGCATTGTGCGGATCCAGTTGTAACAACCGTACGTGCCGGCCGTCATACACCGCCGCACTCGAATTCGTGGTGCCAAAGTCGAGTCCAACCTGCATTCCCGCCTCCTTATAATACACGACAAAACAGCCGATGGCCTTGCGTCCATCGGCTTGCGAGCTGCTGCTCGGTGTATGTCGATATAGTATATCATACAATCTGTCTGATTGTTGTTGACGGTGCCCTCTTGAATGTTTCTCACGGAGGTACCTTATGGCGCGTGCAGACGCACTGCCGGTAGCCCTTGCGCACCTGACGGCACTGCTTGATGCACATTTCAGCTTCGAGCCGCATTGGTGGCCGCTTGTCAATGACGATCACCCGTTCGAGATTCTGGTTGGCTCGGTATTGGTGCAGCAGACTCGCTGGCAGACGGTTGAGGCAGCGTTACGCCGCCTGCTGGCGGCCGACATGCTGCAGCCGGCTGCCCTTGCCGCAGCTGATCCAGCCGAACTGGCTGCCATTATCCGGCCATGTGCGTTCCACACCCAGAAGGCACCCGGCCTGATTGCGATCAGCCGCGTGCTGTGTACCGAGTTCGGCGGTGATGTGCGTGCAATGCTGGCCGGCGAACGCCTGGCAGTACGCGCCCGGTTGCTGACGTTGCCGCGTATTGGCCGCGAGACGGCCGATACGGTGATGTTGTACGCCGGTGATCATGCGCTGTTTGTTGTCGATGCCTATACACGGCGTCTCTTCAGCCGTGTTGATCTGATCCCCGGCTTTGATTGTGAGCGTGCAGCGTATGATCTGCTCCAGCAGCAGATCGAGCTGGCAGTGGCGCAGCTCGCCGCCCGGCAGCCCGGCTTCGAACCACTCCCCTTCTACCGCTGGTTGCATGCCCTGATTGTCGAGGCGTGTATCCATCACTGCCAGGCAACTCGGCCGCGTTGTCGATTGCCCGGCCTGCGGCCGACCTTTGTCGATGCACGCAAGTGCGCCGAACATTGCACTACATGCGGCGGCTGCCCGGCCTGGTCGGTCTGTAACTATAGCCGAACGGTGATCGTTTCCGGTGCTTGAACATGGTTGGTGCCGTTTGGCAGCACTAATATCGCCCATGCCGGGCGTGATGTGGTATGTTATAGATCTGCGGCGGCACCTTCAATGGCGGCCAGTTCATCCAGGATGTTCGGATCATGCGGCTTGCCGCGCTCGGCACGCAACCGGGAGCGCAGCGCAACCACGAGTGCGGCGCGGCACGGGCCGGGCGGGGCAGCGGCGGCGCGCCGCAAGCGCCCGCGCAGATCCTCGATCAGCACCCGCCCATCGTCTGCCGGTTCGCCATGCTGCTTCGGTAGGGTAGCAGCGGTCGGTGGTGCTTCACCAAGCATCAGTGCAGCCAGCGTGAGCGCACCGACCTTCGAGAGATGCTGGTTGCCGTTGCCGCATTTCGGCGATTGGATGCAGGCTGGGCAACCTTCCAGGCAGCTACAGTCGCGCAGCAGGGCGCGTGTCTGCTTCCACCATCCTTCAGCCTGTTCATAGCCGATCTGGGCGATGCCAACACCACCCGGCACGCCATCATACACAAACACCGTAGCGGCACCGGTATCGGGGTGATGGGCAATCGAAAGCCCGCCAATATCGGCACGATCGCACTGTGCAAAGAGCGGCAACATGCCGATACAGGCATGTTCGAAGGCATGCAGCGCATCGATCTCTTCGTCGCACACCTTCGCCACATCACGGCAGATCGCATCCGGCACTGTCCACCAGACGGCAATCGTGCGGAAGGTGGTAGGTGGCATGCTCAGGTCATGTTCACTCAGCACCTCGTCGGTATAGTGCCGTTTGCGTTTGTAGCCGGTGACCAGGCGTGTCACTTCCACTTTGCCGAGGAAGAGCGCAATTGGCCCGATCTGCCGTTGCTGGGTTATACCCAACACCTGCACATCGGTCTCTTCACGCGTCTGGGTAAAATAGTCGAGCAGTGCACGGCGGGCAACCGCACTGCGGTTGTTGAAGGTCTCGACGAGGTAGGTTTCACCCTGGTGCAGGTAGACCGCACCGGGGTGGATCTCGCTTGGTGCGCGGGTCGCGGCGATCTGTTCGATCAGCCGGCCACTGCCTGCATCGCGCAACTCAACCGGGTCGCCATCGGCACTGCGGATATTCACACGCGCCGCCGGCCGATCGCCATGAACCATATAGCCGCCGTCGTCTGTTGCAATCAATTCACCGCGGCGAACCAGCCAATCGTGCAGTGCGGCAAACGTTGCGCCGAACCATTCGGCATCGGCTTCGTAGAGTGGTAGCTCGGCCGCTGCACAGCGCAACTGCTCGATCAGAATATACGGGTTGTCGAGCGCAATACGGGCATATTCATGCGGTCGGGCAAAGAACTCGGCCGGATGGCGCATATAGAACTGGTCGAGCGGGTCATCCTGCGCAATCAGCACCGCCAGGCTGCGCCCCTGCGCTCGGCCGGCACGCCCGGCCTGCTGCCAGACACTCGCCACCGAGCCGGGGAAGCCGCCGATCACGACGGCATCAACTCCGCCGATATCGATCCCCAATTCAAGCGCATTGGTCGACACCAGGCCGAGGAGTTGATCTTCGAGGAAGGCGCGTTCGAGCCGCCGCCGATCATCGGGTGTATAGCCGGCACGATAGGAAGCGATCCGTGAAGGGTGGGCCAGCAGATCGTCGTTCTGGGCATCACTGGCGGGAATCTTCGGCAATGAAGGCGTATCGCGTTCGAGTGCCTCGCGGGCATAGCGCAACACCAGTTCGGCACCGCGCCGGGTACGGGTGAAGGTGAGCGTCTTGACTCCTGCGCGCACCAGGGCGGCTGTTACACCGGCCGTTTCGACATTGGTGCTGCGGCGCTGGCCGCTGTCGGCCGGGGCACGCCCGTTGCTGCTGCGCCGGCCACGCCCACCACCTGCATCAATCACCGGTGGATTCCACATCACAAACAGGCGCTCACCCTGTGGCGCGCCATCACCATCGATCACCGTCACCGGTTCGCCAACCAGCGCGGCAAGATGTTCATCCGGGTTGGCGCTGGTCGCCGAACAGCAGATGAACTGTGGTGCCGCACCATACTGCGCACACAACCGGCGCAGGCGGCGCAATACCAGCGCAACATGGGTGCCGAAGACACCACGATAGGTATGGGCTTCATCGAGCACGACAAAGCGCAGGCCGGCCAATAGTGCCTGCCAACGCCGGTGATCAGGGAGCAGCGTACGGTGCAGCATGTCGGGGTTCGAGAGGATGATCTGTGCCCTATTGCGTGCCGCCTCACGTGCCGGCCGGCTGGTGTCGCCGTCGAGGGGTGCAACCACAATGCCAAGTGGATCTGCCAGGGTTTTGAGTGCGCGCAACTGGTCGTGGGCCAGTGCTTTGGTGGGGAAGAGAAACACCATGCGGCTGGTATCGTCGGCCAGGGCTGCTTCAAGCGCCGGCACCTGATAGCAGAGCGTTTTACCGCTGGCGGTGGCCGTCACGATGCCGACATGCTCGCCGCGGCGTGCAGCATCGATCGCGGCAGCCTGGTGCTGGTAGAGGCGTGTGACCCCGCGCTGCATCAAGGTGGCGCTGATCGCCGGATCAATCGCGGCGGCCGGCTCGGCATACCGGGCAGCGCGCGCTGCAATCGGCTCAGTATGCGCAATCTGACCACTGTATCCCGGGGTACGGCGCAAGAGTTCGACAAGATCGAGATTCATTGGCGCATTGTAGCACGGATGCGCGTATCGCAGCACTCTGCAGCATGGGGATGGTATAATGCCGCAGTTGTCGCCGCGCCGGGCGGAGCTGTGCCTCGGTGTTGCCATTGGGCGGCCTGGTAGGCCGGTATTGCGCCATCCTATATTTACATACTGGAGTATATACATGCGTCTGATCATTATTCGCCACGGCGAAAGTGAATGGAATCGCATCGGCCGTTATCAGGGGCAGGCCGATGCACCGCTCTCGGCGCTTGGCTTGCGCCAGGCGGATGCACTTGCCAGCCGGCTATGCAATGAACCGTTTGATGCGATCTACAGTAGCCCGCTGCAACGGGCGCTGAAGACCGGGCAAGCCGTGGCGCAGCACCACCCCGCAGTGCCGTTTGTGATCGAGCCGGCATTGCTCGAGATCCACCATGGCGATTGGCAGGGGTTGATGGTTGATGAAGTTAAGGAACGCTATGCAGCTGGATTGGCCGAATGGCGCGAACATCCAACCCGCGCCCAGATGCCCAATGGCGAAAGCTTCAGTAATATTTTGAAACGGGTTCTCGACTTCAAAGAGCGCATCTATCAGCAGTATCGCGATGGGATCGTGCTGATCTCAACCCACGATGTCGTGGTGAAGATCCTGGTCGCCGATGCGCTTGGCATGAACATGGATCGAATCAATCGGATCTGGGTCACGAATGCCAGCATCAGTGCGATCGAATATGGTGATGATCTGCCCTACCTGGTGAGCTTGAGTGAAGCATGCCATCTCGGCCGCCTCGAAGTCGCCCGCGAAAATCAGAAAGCGCTCTAGAACAACTTGACGCGCCTGAGAAGCATGGTATAGTTAGATCGTGGTATAATTCACAAAGTCAGAATGAATCCACTGACGCAGAAGGAATGTGAGATGGTCACCTCACAGGTTCAGATCAACCAGCAGTTGCCGCGTTTAGCAAGCGACGTTCGCAATACCGTCGGCTCGGGGCTGGGCGGGATCCTCGATCGTGCCGGCCTGAGCGACGATATGGCGGGGGTAGAGGCACTCTTGCTGGAGCGTACCGTCTCGCGTTCACCATTGATTGCAGCGGCGGGGGCCCATATCTTTGCTGCCGGCGGCAAGCGGCTGCGGGCGGCACTGGTGTTGCTGGCCGCGCAGCTCGGCCAGTACAGCTTTGCGCGCGCCTCGCATCCGGCGGTAGCTGTTGAGTTACTGCATGCTGCATCGTTAGTTCACGATGACCTTGTCGATCATGCCCAGCAGCGGCGCGGCCGGATCACGGTGCATTCGCGCTGGGATCGTGATGTCGCCCTGATGCTTGGTGATTACTTCTTCGGCCTGGCGGCGCGCGAGCTCGCCAACGAGCCGGATCCGCGCATCATCCAGTTTTACACCGGTGCCGCGCAGACGATGGTCGAGGGCGAGCTGAATCCGGTGGTTCAGTTGCGGCCGGTTGATGTGGCACGGGCGCAGTACTACCGCAAGATCGGCGCCAAAACGGCGGCGCTCTTTGCGGCGGCCTGCAAGGCCGGTATTGCGGTGGCGGGCGGCGATAATGCACAGACCGAAGCACTCGGGCGGTATGGGTACGATCTGGGTCTGGCCTTCCAGATCGTCGATGATGTGCTGGATTACACTGGCGACGAACTGACGCTTGGTAAGCCGGCCGGCAATGATCTGCGTGAAGGAACCCTGACACTGCCGTTGATCTATGCGGTCGAACAGGGTGATGATACGCGCCTCGAGGCAATTGCCCGCGATCTGCGCGTCAAGAACGAGCAGGTCGCCCAGATCGTGCGGGTCGTGATCGATACCGGTGGTACGGCACGAGCGCTTGAAGATGCCCGCAGCCTGTTGTTACGTGCCAGCAGCCATCTTGCCGGCTTTCCATCCGGTGCGGCGCATCGCGCCCTCGATGAGATCACCTCGTTTATTCTGGCCCGCGAACACTGACACCATTCCCCTATAGCACAACTGATTCGACCGCATAACCGGCTTTTTGTGGTAGGATGAGTAACTGATAGAGCATCTAACGTGAAGGTACGAGCCAGAGGAGCGGGCGTTGAGTGAAATTCCGCGTATTTTATTCGCTATTTCCGATACCGGTGGCGGCCATCGTTCGGGTGCGGTTGCCATTCAGGCAGCTATCGAGCAACTGGCTGGTGCTGGAGTCGCCTGCTATATTGTTGACATGTTGACCAGCACCGGGGTGCCGATTGTACGTGATGCGCCGAATCTGTACGACCAGCTCTCGACACGCTGGTTGCCGGTGTTTGATGTGCTCTACCAGGCAACCGACGGCAAACGCCGTGTGGATGTGCTGACGCAGGTGGTATACCTTGGCGCACACCGCAATATTGTGCGGGTGCTCGAAGAAGTGCGGCCGAACCTGGTGGTATCGGTACATCCACTTTCCAATCGCCTGATTGCCAGCGCCCGGCGCACCTACCGCCTTTCGTTCCGGTTTATTACCGTTGTCACCGACCTTGTGAGTCTGCACGCGGCCTGGGCTGATCCCGAAGCCGAGTTGTGTATTGTGCCGACGCACGAGGCCTACGAACGCCAGCGATCACGTGGCCTGGCCGACGAAAAGTTGATTGCCACCGGCTTCCCCGTTCATCCGAAGTTCGCTTCCTACAGCGGTACGCAACATCAGGCTCGCCAACAGCTTGGCCTCGATGCGTCAGCTTTCACCGTGCTGCTGACGAGCGGTGGTGTTGGATCCGGCAATATGGATGAACTGGTCGATGCACTTGTTGCCGCCTATCCGGCGGTTCAACTGCTTGTTGTGACCGGGCGCAATGCGGCACTACGTACCGAACTCGAAGCACGTGGTTTCGGGCCACTGGTGCGGATCTACGGCTTTGTCGACAACATGGAAGCGTTGATGGCCGCCGCTGATATTGTCGTGACGAAGGCCGGCCCCGGTACGCTGATGGAAGCGCTGGTCATGCGACGCCCGGTGATCGTTACCCAGGCGGTCGGCATGCAAGAGCGCGGCAATATCGATTTTGTACTCAACCATGAACTGGGTGCCTTCTGCCCGACGGTCGAGCGGATCGTGAGTTCGGTAGCTGATCTCATGCAGCCGGAAACCTATGCCGCCACCGTCGAGCGGCTCGCCGGTGCTGTACCACGCGATGGTGCCACCGAGATCGCCCGGGTGTTGCTTGAACAGTTGCACCTTGCGCCGCCGCCGATCAAACCACGCTTGCGCTTGCCGGGCATGGCCATGTTACACCGCCTGAGCCCACGGCGGCTTGGTGCGGCCGCCGTGCGGCGGCTGCGGCGACGCAACCCCGGCGGTCTACGACTCGGGGGCGTACGATCATTTTCACGTTGGCGTCGTAAATAATTTTCAGCCAATCATCATTGACATGAGGTTCCAGATTACGGTATAGTGAACAAAACGCACGCGAGCAGCGCGCGCTCTTTTTGTTATCATCCTTGCAGTCAGATTCCCCAATGGTCTGGAGGTTTGCGTGTCGGCAGAACAGATGCAGCCACGATTAGCAGTGTCGGCTCCCAATACGGAGCCACTGCATGTCTCACCGACAGTAACAACACACGAACTTGATGAACGCCCCATGCGTCGTTCGCGTTCGGGTGGTTCGGCGACACGCCGGCCGCCGTCGCGGCATGGTCGTGGGCGTGTTCTGTTGGTGACGTTGCTGGCAGTTGTTGTGATCACGATTATTGGCGTCGCAAGTGCATTGCTGTATATCGAGCAAAGTTATAGCGGCAAAATCTATCCGAACGTGACGATCCAGGGCATGAATGTCGGTAATCTGACGCGCCAGGAAGCTGAAGCAGCACTGCGATCGCGATATGGTGTGTTTCTGGTACAACCGGCGACGATCAGTTTCGCCGATCAGGTGTGGCAACCATCGCTGGCCGAGATCGGAATCACCTTTGATTTCGCAGGTGCCATTGACGCTGCGTATCAGATCGGCCGAGAAGGCGGCACGGTCGATAACATGCGTGCTGTTTCGGATGTGCGGCAGTATGGTGTCGATCTGCCGCTCCAGGTTACATTCGATCAGAGCCGGGCACAGGCGTATCTGATACAGATTGCCGAACAGCTTGAACTGCCGCCGACCGATGCAACATTGCGGCTGATCGGGACGCGTATCGAATTCGTGCCGGCTCAGCCGGGGCGGCAAGTGCTGGTTGATGCCACTCTTGCCGATCTGACGGCCGGTTTGCAACGTTTCCGGCCGACGGACGTGGTCGTGCAGACGCGTGATATCCCACCACGCCTTGGTGATGCCGCCGCACTTGAAGCACGGGCACAGATCGCACATCTGCTGGCGTTGCCGCTGACACTGACGGTTGATGGTGGTGCCGAATATGCCTGGGAACCGGCCGATCTGGCATCGTTTATTGAGATTACACGGGTGCCGGGCACCACGCAAGACACACTGCAGGTGACATTAAACGGTGATCTGATCGAGGCGGCGATTACGGCAATTGCCGACGAAACCGAGCAGATCGGCACCAAGCCGCGGGTGGCCTGGAATGATGGCGATCTGAAGATCATCACGCCCGGCGATCCCGGTTCGCGTGTTGATGAACCGCAGGCTCGCGATCTGGCGATAGCTGCGCTCTTTGGAGACACACGGGCGATTGCGCTGCCGATGCGTGCCACCGATCCACCGGTCAACGAGAAGAACTTGCATCAACTCGGAATCAACGAACTGGTTGGCGTGGGTCGCAGTGATTTTACCGGCTCTGCCGATTATCGCATCACCAATATTGGTGTCGGAATGGATCTGCTGAACGGTATTCTTTTGGCACCGGGTGAAGAGTTCTCGTTCAATAGCTATATTGGTGCGATCAACGCCGCCAATGGGTTTGTCGAAGGGTATGCGATCATCCAGAACCGCACACAGCTTGAGTATGGTGGCGGTATCTGCCAGGACTCGACAACGCTCTTCCGCGCCGCATTCTGGTCGGGGTTGCCGATCACCGAACGTTGGGGGCATTCGTTCTACATCAGCTGGTATGATCGCTATGCGCTTGGGCCGCTCGGCAACGGCCCCGGCCTCGATGCGACGATCTTCACCGGTGGGCCGGATCTGAAATTCCTCAACGATACCGGTAACTGGTTGTTGATCCAGACCTCGTCGAATCCGCGGAGTGGTCTGGCGCTTGCCGAAATCTACGGCACCAAGCTGGATCGTGATGTTGAGATCTCGAACTACCGGGTGTATGATCAGGTACCGGCACCAACCGAACCGGTGTTTGTGGCCGATGCCGAACAGGCACGCGGTAGTGTGCGTCAGAGCGACCGGGCACGGGGCGGTATGACGATCGATCTATACCGCACGATTACGGTGAATGGGGTAGCACAGAAGCCGGAGCTCTTCCGTACGCGCTTCCGCCCCTGGCCGAACATTTTCGTCGTCAATCCCGCCGACATGGGTTCTGATGGTCGCCCGACAGTTGCGTGGGGCGATCCGGTTGAGCCGGCCCCGCCCGCTGAAACCGAGACGACCGAGACAACCGAGCAGCCGGCTCCGGCAGAAGATGCGCCGACTCCGGCCGAACAGATTGCCCCTGAAGAAGCACCGGCCCCGACCGGATAGCATGGCGCACGGTTCCCCGGCATATCGGTTGCACGATCAACCGGTATGCCGGTTTTTTGTTGCCTGGAACGCGAGCATGTATCGAAAACCATGCTCCCGAAAGATGTCACCTGATATTATTGAAGCGGATGCTGTTCCTGAACCCAGCGAACACCGGCTGCGGTTGTATCGAATACCCCATCGATCTGTGCGCCATATGCGGCGCGCAGGATGCGGCCAAGCGCTGGGCTGCCGCTGAAGCCGACGGCCAGCAGATCGCGCCCCTGGACGAGCGGTGCCGGTGGCCCGCTGGCGGCATGAAGGGTGGCGGCCAGCTCTGCGATTGGTAGCCCGGGCCGGCCGGGGGGGCATGGTGGGCGCCCTGAAAAATCGGCTTCGAGGAGGTGTTCCCACTGGCTGATACTTGCCGGTGCAAGCCGTACCGCCAGGCGCCGTACTGCACGTGGTGTGACATGCCGCATCAGATGTGCCATGTGTTCGCGTACCAGCGGCACCACAGTGTTGGTCAGGCGTGCCGGGCTGCCGATCTGCGCCATGAATGCGGCGGCGAGCGGAGCTCCGGCCTGGGCATGTCCGGGGCTGCGCCATTGCCCTTGATCATTCAGCCTGGAGATCGGAAGAGCACACGTCTGAACTCCAGTCACTAGCTTATCTCGTA
>CALLZL010000128.1 GCA_937859575.1 uncultured Chloroflexota bacterium | reverse complement strand
TCCGCAAACGCACGTGTGAGCGTCGTGTCACTGAAGATCCGCGCACCGTCGAAGACCTGCAGGCCGTAGCTCGGTGCGGTGGCAGCCGCCGTGTGGGTGAGCGAATCCGGCCCATCGCGGGCATCGAGGATGAGCTGCACACGGCGGTCTGCCGGCACGAACTGTGGTGCTGCTTCCAAAAACTCACGCCCCCAGCTGGTTGGGCGGCCGCTCTTTTCGCCATACATCAGCGGGGTGAAGATATCGATCGCCGGTGCGAGCATGGTGTAATCCTGGGCAAAGATTCGTGTGAGCGCCTGATCAAACTCGGTTGGGATCCAGGGGCACATGTAGGCTCCGATCATGCATCCCGGCTGTGCCGTGCGGATGATAGCAGCATACTCAGCCGCAAAGCCGGCGATCCGCCGGCACTTGTGGTGTGTCCAGGCAGCCAGATGTTCGGCAACGATCTGTTGCGGGTCGGTGGCATCGATCGCGGTGGCCTGGCAGAAATCCGCCACGCATGCCCGGCAGAAGCAGCTCTGCTGCAGATCCGGCTGCGGTTCTTCAAACCACCCTGCGTAGGTCAGATAGTCGAGCCAGATCCCGGCGGGTTGGTAGGTGCGTACCCCATCGCGCAGCGCCTGTGCCGTCGCCTCCAGAAACTCGGTCTGCGAGAGGCATACCCCCTGCACCAGATCGCCATAACGAATCGGCCTGCCGTCGATACCGATTGGTATCAGTTCGGGATGCTGATCAAAATCGGCGCGGAAGGTCTTGAACTCTACGCATGCCGCCAGCCCATGGCGTGCACAGGCATCAAAGACGGCCGGATCGAACATATGGAACCAGCAAGCATCGCCACCGGCGGCGAGAATATCGGCGGCATGGTGGATCGAGGCGCTGCCGTATGGGCCAAAGAGTGGTTGCATGATTATGGTTCCGGGTTATGTGCTCTGCGATGCAGCCGTTACAGCACACAACCCGGAAGCAGTGTAACGGCCAACAACAGGTAGCGGCAATCATTCGGGCCGGCGTGCCAGCGTATAGGCGGTTGCCGGTACACGGAAGCTTTCGTCGGGTGCGATCTGATGGGCAGCCAGCGCATCAAGATATTCGGGATGAATCACAAACCGTTCACCGCTCAGAACTTCGCGATCCCACGGATTGACGATCAGCGCGTCGCTGATGACCCCGACATAATCGGCGGCATGTGCGCCCCAACTATGCGCATAGAGTGTGGCGCTGCGCACCTCGGCAGCAGCACAGCTCCGGATCCGCTCGACCACCAGGCCGAGTGTTGCACCGGTGCTGCTGATTTCGTCGACGACCAGCACACGCTTACCGGCCACGGCGACCTGCGGCGGTTCGAGCACCCACTGTGGTTGCTCGTAGGTCACAATGTCGGTGACTCGCCGCGAGAGGTGCACCGGCACGATCTCGACGCGCAACATATGGGCCAGGAGTGTGCCGGGGTAGAAGCCACCGCGACCGACGGCCACGATCACCTCGGGCGCGAAACGGCCGACCGCCAGCGCCAGCGCTTTACAGATCCCGTGGAAATCCTCCCACGAGATCATCAACAGGCCTTGCCGGCGGGCGTAATCGTATGGCTGATGTTCTTCCATACCCGGTATGATAGCATATCATATGCGGTACAATATGCCTGGTTGTGCGAAACCAGGGCTGTGTCAACGTCACCTCTGGTGAGGGGTCGGGGCGGCGAAGCTGCCAGAAACACCCGGAAAACAGGGTCTGAAGTATTGATCGGTGCGCATGCGGGCGGCCCGCCCGCGCTCCCAGCGATCAATACTTCTGTACTTGGCGAGAGTGCGACACATGGGGTGCAGCTCACGATGGTGCACATACCCCGGTCGGGTAGCTGAAGGAAGGACAATCGTATGACAGTTGTACGCTGGGCGGTAGTCGGAACCAGTGATTTTGCGCTCGACTGGATCGCACGCGGAGTGACACTCGGCAGCAATGCCGAGCTGGCGGCGGTTGTGAGCCGCGATGCAGCGCGAGCCGAAGCGGCGGCCCGGCGGGTTGGCGCACCGCACTGGTATACTTCGATCGGTGCGATTGATCGCAACCAGGTTGATGGCGTCTTCCTGGTGCTACCCAACCCGCAGCATGCACCAATGGCGATTGCCGCCGCCGAACACGGGCTGCATGTGATCGTCGAAAAACCGATGGCACCGACGGTTGCCGAGTGCCGTGCCATGATCGAGGCGGCGCGTGCCAATAAGGTGGTACTGGCTGCGGCGCACTGCATGGAATGGGCGCCGCCGATTGTCGCGGCACGCCGATTGCTCGAATCGGCGGTGATCGGCAATGTGCTGCACGCCACGATCACTGCATCGTTCAACTCGCCCTCCAACGGCCAGTGGCGTCAGCAAGATACTACCGAGGCCGGCGGCGGCCCACTCATGGACATGGGAGTACATGCGCTCGATGCCATCACCCGCCTGCTTGGCCCGGTCGGCCAGGTTGCCGCAATGATTGATCGGCAGCGGCACGACTACCCGGCCGAAGATAGCGCGACTCTGCTCATGCGGTTTGTATCGGGCGCACATGGCGTGTTACAGGCTAATTTCACGTGCCTGCAGAATGAACTTGAGATCCAGGGTACCGAAGGGCGGATCTGGAGCCGTGCCTGGTGGGGCCGTGATTTCGCCGGTGATCTGCAGCTGCAGCGTGGTGATGAAGTTACGAGCATTGCCCTTGAGCCGGTGAATGTCTACAAACCACAGATTGAGCATGTTTCGGCGGCTATTCTTAGCGGCACCGCCCCGGTGACGGCCGGTGAGCGCGGCATGGCGAACATGGCGGTGATCGAGGCGGCGATCGAGGCGGCACGCAGCGGTCGCACGGTGACCGTCGCAGCGTGACGAGCACATGCAAAGAGGGGAAAGCTGATGTATCTGTTGAAGAATGATCAACTCGAAGTACAGCTGCTCGATCCGGCTGCCGATCAAGAACGCTTTGGCACGCGCTATTGCACCGGCGGGTATATCTTTCAGGTGATCGATGAGCAGCATGGCGCCCTGCTGAGCGGCCCGACCTACCCCGAGAGTTTCAACTGGTTCGATGGCCAGGGGATTCCCGATGCCTTTAATCTTGCTCCGCTGCGCGATCCGGATGGTGCCGGCGATCTGGCGCTGGTGCTTGGGATCGGTGTGTGTGATCTGAAAGATGATCAAGTGGCCGATCTGTGTGAATGGCAGATCGACTATACCCCGACGTCGGCAACCTTCCGTACCACCCATGCGTATGGTGGCTTTGTCATGGCAATCGAGCGTACCATCACCCTGCATTCGCGCACGGTACACTTGGCAACCCGGGTGCGCAATGAGGGTACGCGCCTGACGCCGATCCGCTGGTTTCCGCACCCCTTCTACCCACAGCCGGTCGGCGAAGAGCTCTGCCGGTTCAATTTGAGTGTGAGCATGCCGGTCAACCCGGGCTATACACTGGCACCGAGCGGCTTTGTGGCGCGGGCCGGCTGGCCGGATCAGAAGGGGTTCTACCAGGCGCTCGAAACCGATGACGACGCACCGCTGGTGGTGGTGCAGCGGCACCCGATCCTGGGCCTGGTGGCCGCCGTCTGTAGCTATACGCCGACATTCTTCCCGATCTGGGGTAATCAGCACACCTTCAGCTGGGAGCCGTTCTATGAACGGACGCTGGCACCCCGGCAAGCTGCCGAGTGGTGGATCGCCTACGAGTTCTAGCCATGCTGAATCCGGCCTGGTCGTACGCACACGCACGACGATACGTAACGATAGCTGCCGAGGGAGCGCTCCGTGGATACAACCTACCTGCAGCGGATTCTGACCAGCCGGGTCTATGAAGTGGCACACGAAACACCGCTGCAACG
>CALLZL010000127.1 GCA_937859575.1 uncultured Chloroflexota bacterium | reverse complement strand
GGGCTCCGCCCCCGCCCCCCCGTCGGCGGGGCTTGCAGCCCCCCGAACCCCCCGCAATGGTGCGCGTTCGATGTGGAATAGCCTGTTGCCATGCCTATGGCGCGCGGTCGCTGCCGCGCCGCGACGCGGGAGGGGTGGAGGCGGTCGCGAGCAATGCAGCGCCATGGTGTAGCAGTACACTGCACTAGCAAAGAATCAGACGTGAAAGGACATAGTGCTTCTTCGTGACTACTAGTTCGTCATGAGTCGCCTCACGATCTTTGGGCAGCCATGAGGTCAAACCTGAAATTCGTAAAACGGTACTTGCTGGCAATATCAACTACTGCTTGATTGCAAAAGCTAACTCTTGGGTAACGTAGGAAATCGCGGAATACGGCACTACCGTCCCAAGACGATTCCACCATAATGTAACGTCTCTCCGCTGCCAACATTGGTTGTTCGATGACTCTTTGACAAGTCTTGCATATACGGATGAACTTTATACCGCTCGCAATAAGATCGATCTCACATCGACCATCTATCTCTATTCTAAAGTAAAGTGGAGCATCAGTTGATTTTAGGCGTTCAGATTGTACTTTGTGTATACCTACGGGATGTGTATGAAAACTATCTATTCCAACCTCTAGCCAAGCACTGACTACCACAGCAGACACTATAAGAAATGGATAGGCTCCACAACCCAAAACGTCTGGATATTTTACTCCTCTTTCGATGATGACATCGAATGCCCCACTGGGATAATTATCAACTAAGCCGCAGTCAGTGCATACTCGGTTTATCATTTCCGATCTTGGCACAATACTCGAAGCCCATGCAAATCCTCGAGTATGGGCTGAGTTATGCCGAAAGGTATACAGATTTGGTATAGACTTCATTGGCTAGGGAATCTCCCACTTCTTAACAAGAACTCTAGTTGATCTAATACCTGTTGTCTAGTTGCACTTGGGTTGTTTGCAATCCACTGATCCCATTCAGAATTATAATCACGCGTCCACTTCTGATGTGGCCCTTGTGGAGACCCTTCAACCCATCGTCCAAACCTTGAGTCATTGACATTCAAACCGCGACCTTGTCCCGCAAACCAGTCCTTATGTTTCCATGGCAAGTCATGATGCGCTTGAGCTCGTTGCATTCCAATTGGTGGGCCATTACCATCCTTAATCATGTTCGCTCTGAGTTGTTCTCGACGAGATGGTGCATTGATTGCGGCTATTTGTTCGGGATCATTAGGATCAAGAGAAGGATTTGGCGGATCAACTGTCTGTCCACCTGTATCCGAGTTGTAGGGGGCAGAGTTCGAATCCGAACCATTCGTAATCCCTACCCAGGTAGCAACAGCCGCCGCAATCTTCCCAAGTTCCACCCAGAGACTATTCCCACCGCCACTCGACGCCGTCGAACCACCACCACTCGACGTTGGCATATATCCAGTCGGGCCAGGTGAGGTGCATGTACCTAGTGGACACGTAGTATGGCCTGAGGGATCCGTATATTTCAGGGGGTTATTGAGCGTATATGTGTAACGATTGAGGTGTTGCGGATTACCAAGATCCGGCACAACCGTATCTGGCGAAATGAACCGCGCCAACCCTGGATCGTAGTACCGGGCATTATAGAACAACAACCCGGTGCCATCCAGATACTGCCCGGTGTAGTTACGCAGGGTGGCGCTGCTGGCGCCGCTGCGTACCACGCCCCACGGGTCGAACTCCTGCACCGCGCTCAGCGCGCCGCCGGTACTGCTGGTGAGGCCGACGCTGCCGAGGTGATCGCCGTGCAGGTAGACGACCGGCGCACCACCCGTACTGTCGCGCTGGGCGACAACCTGGCCGTTGAACAGATAGCTGGTGCGGATCGTGCCGCCGCCCGTCTGTTCTTCCCACTTACTGCCTTCGAGGTAGATCCGCGTTACGCCGCCGCCCGTACGCCGCGTGCGGTTGCCGTCAGCATCGTAGCTGTAGCTCTCGGTGCCGCTGCTCGTCGTCACGCTCACCGGGCGGTTGTCCGCCGTCCAGACATACGTCCGCCCGCCGCCGCTCAGCAGGTTGCCATTGGCGTCGTAGCTATAGGGTTGCCCGCCAACGGTGGTCGGCGCGTGTGGGCGCGGGTTGGTTGCTGCTGGGTAGCCATATGCTATGCCGGCCTTGTTGGTCAGGTTGCCGATATTATTGTAGGCGTAGGTCGCCGTGGTGCTGCCGAGTGTCCAGCTGGTGAGCCGATCGCGCGCATCATAGCCATAGCTCTGGTTGTTGGCGGCGTTCAGCAGGTCGGTGATGCCGGTGACATTGCCCACATCGTCATAGCTGTAGCTCCGATCAAACGCACTGCCCAGCGTCATCCGCGCCAGCCGCGCCTGCGGGTCGCTATAGGTCCAGCTTTGCACCACGCCATTGCCGGTGGTGCGGCTCACTGGCTGATCGAGCGCGGTGTAGGTTGCGCCGCTCATGAGCGTACCGTTGGTGCTCGAACTGAGCGACACTGGCCGCCACGCCGCATCGTAGGCGTTCGTCA
>CALLZL010000126.1 GCA_937859575.1 uncultured Chloroflexota bacterium | reverse complement strand
ATATCCCACCGTCACCAGGAAACGATGTCGTGCGTAACCCGGCGGTCGTGCCGACCGGGCGCAACATCCATGGCCTCGACCCGTTCCGCGTGCCGACAGCGGCAGCACAAGATGCCGGTTGGCAGCTGGTGCGTGACCTGATCGACCGGTTGACCCACGAACAGGGGAGTATGCCCGAGTCGATCGCTATGGTGCTCTGGGGTACCGACAACCTCAAGAGTGATGGTGAAGGTGTGGCACAGACACTCGCACTCTTCGGCGCACGGGTTGTTGTTGATGAACTCGGCAAGGTGAGCGATGTGGCGCTCATCCCGCTCAGCGAACTGCGACGGCCGCGGATCGACGCCGTCGTGACCGTCAGCGGCATCTTCCGCGATCTGCTCTCGCATCAAATGACCCTGATTGCAAAAGCCGCACGGCTGGCTGCCGAGGCCGATGAACCGCTTGAATTTAACTTCGTACGCAAACACGCACTGGCTCAGGCCGCTGAGCTTGGCATCAGTGTGGCCGAAGCAGCAACCCGTGTCTTCTCGAATGCCCCCGGCAGCTACGGCGCGAATGTCAACCACCTTGTCGAGAGTGGCACCTGGGAAGATACCAACGATCTTGCCGAAGCCTTCGTAACACGCAAGAGCTTTGCGTATGGCGCACAGGGTGAATGGCGCGAAGCACGGGCCGTCATGGAAAGCGCCCTTGCCACAGTCGATGCGACCTTCCAGAATATCGACAGCTTTGAGCTCGGCGTGAGTGACATCGACCACTACTACGAGTATCTTGGCGGTGTGACGCGCAGTGTCGAGCGGCGGCGCGGCAAACGCCCACCCGTGATCGTTGCCGAAGCCATGAGCGCCACCGGGCGGCTTGCGAGCCTCGAACAGATTGTGCGGCTCGAAACACGTGCCAAACTGCTCAACCCGAAGTGGTTCGAGGCCATGCTGGCCCACGGCTACCAGGGTGTCCACGAGATCGAAACGCGGGTCGGCAATACCTATGGCTGGAGCGCCACCGCCGACGCAGTCGAAGGCTGGGTGTACAACGGTGTTGCCGAGACTTTTCTGCTCGATGAAGCAATGCGTGAACGGCTGGCACAGCTGAATACCCACGCAACTGTGGCGATTGCCCGCCGGCTGCTCGAAGCCAACCACCGCGGCTTCTGGGATGCCGATGAAGCCACTCTTGCGGCACTCCAACAGATCTATGCCGATCTGGAGGATCGGCTCGAAGGGGTAAGCCGTGCCGTTGGGGTCTGACCGCTGCTGGTTGCCATGGCTGATGATCGATCGCTCGTGAATATGGTACTATGCGAACCATCCACGTCGGGGAGCGCAGAGGAGTGCGCATGAGTATTCTCAGTAATATTCGGCTCGGGCTGCTGCATGTTGCCGTTGCGATCACCTTTGTGCTTATCAACGGGATTCTCAACCGTATCATGATCCACGACCTCGGCATTCTGGCGAGTGTCGTCGCAGCATTGATCATCATCCCCTATCTGTTGTCGCCGGCACAGGTCTGGCTTGGCCAGTATTCCGATACCCACCCGATCTTCGGCTACCGACGCACACCCTATATCGCGCTCGGGTTGCTGCTGTGCATCGGTGGCGCACTGGGTACCCCGGCGGCGGCCTTCAGCATGGGGGCCGGCGAACCATGGGGCTGGCTGATCGGCTTGCTGACCTTCGGCATCTGGGGTATCGGCTTCAACATGTCGGTTGTGGGCTATCTCTCGCTGGCCAGTGATATGTCGGATGAAGTGAACCGTTCACGAACCATCGCGATCATGTGGTTCATGATGATTCTCAGTATCATCATCACGGCGATTGCGACCAGCCGGGCGCTTGAACCATATAGCGACGAGCGCTTGATCGAGGTTTTCTGGATCACGGGTGGTATTGCGCTGGCGATCGCGCTGGCCGGGCTGATTGGCCTCGAACCACGTAGCGGTTCGGCCCCTGCCATCGGCACGGTTCAATCGCGTACCAGCCAGGTTGCCGCGATCCGTGCCGTGCTCGATAACCGCCAGGCTCGCTATTTCTTTCTCTACCTGATTCTGCTGCTGGCGGCGATCCTCGGCCAGGATGTGCTGCTTGAGCCGTTTGGCGCAGCCGCCTTCGGCATGAGTGTGCGCGAAACGACCCAACTCACCGCGATCTGGGGTGGCGCGACCTTGCTGGCACTGCTGCTTTCCGGGCTGGTGTTGAGCCGCCGCATGACCAAAAAGGCCGGTGCGGCACTCGGCGGCTTCGTGGCCGTCGGCGGGCTACTGCTGATCGCCCTGAGTGGTATCTTCGAAACCCATGCACTGTTCATTCCCGGAGTCGCCGCACTCGGCTTCGGCACCGGTATTGCCACATCGACCAACCTGGCATTGATGCTCGACATGACCACCACCGAACAGGTGGGGTTGTTCATCGGCGCATGGGGCGTGGCCGACTCACTGGCTCGCGGGGTCGGTATGCTGCTTGGCGGGGTCGTGCGCGACCTGGTGGCAGTATCGACCGGTAATGTCAACGCGGGGTATATTACGGTCTTTCTGATCGAAGCTGCCTTGCTCGGGGCATCACTCATTCTGCTGCGGCGGCTTGATGTGCAGGCCTTTCGTGATAATCAGCCGACCTTGACGGAACTGGTGGCAATTGCGGGGGATACATAACGGGAGTTTGCATGGCAACCACACATCTTTCGGCTTCGAAGAACGGCGCGACCGATCCTGCCTCACCAGCGGCAGCGCCGGTCTACCCATTCAGTGCAATTGTCGGCCAACCCGATCTGAAGCTCGGCCTGATACTGTGTGCGATCGACCCGACCATCGGCGGTGTCATGGTGATGGGGCATCGCGGTACCGCCAAGAGTACGGCGGTGCGGGCGCTGGCGGCTCTGTTGCCGCCGATGCGGGTGATCACCGGCTGCCCGTATAACTGCGATCCGGCCCATCCGGCAGCTATCTGCCCACACTGCTCGCCGTTGATCAACCGGCGGCGTGGAGCAATTGCCGCGCAGAGTATCGCAGTACCGGTGGTGGATCTGCCGCTTGGCGCCACCGAAGATCGCGTGGTTGGCTCGCTCGACATCGAACGTGCCCTCGTCGATGGGGTGCAGGCTTTTGCTCCCGGCCTGCTGGCCCGCGCCAATCGCGGCTTTTTGTATATCGATGAAGTCAATCTGCTGGAAGATCACCTGGTTGATCTGTTGCTCGATGTCGCCCAGAGCGGTATGAATGTTGTCGAACGCGAGGGGATCAGTGTTCGCCACCCGGCACGCTTTGTTCTGGTTGGCAGCGGCAACCCCGAAGAGGGTGATCTGCGGCCGCAGCTCCTCGACCGCTTCGGGCTGCATGCCCGGATCGTC
This sequence comes from uncultured Chloroflexota bacterium, assembly GCA_937859575.1. Classification (GTDB taxonomy): domain Bacteria; phylum Chloroflexota; class Chloroflexia; order Chloroflexales; family Roseiflexaceae; genus CALLZL01. Next base: position 19,285 of record CALLZL010000126.1, on the reverse strand, counting down.
ACCATCGATGATGTCGCCGAGCGGGTCGAGATTGTACGGCGGCGCATGGCCTTCGATGCCGATCCGCATGCCTTCGCCGCCCAGTGGGAAAAAGAGCAGCACAAGGTGCAGCGGAAGGTACGGGCGGCACAGCGCCGCCTTGCCGGCGTGACGCTCGGCGATGATGCATTGCTCGCCGCCGCTCAGTTGTGTGTCGCACTTGAGATCGACGGCCATCGTGGCGAATTGACTCTCTGCCGGGCGGCCGTGGCGTTGGCAGCCTACGAGGGGCATACCGCCGCCGGGCCGCACGAGATACGCCGGGTAGCGCGGCTGGCACTGCGCCACCGGTTGCGCAAAGATCCGCTCGAAAGCAGCGGCGACGATGCACGTATCGAACGCGCCCTCGCCGCCACGATCGGTTGATCGATGACACTCCCCTTTCCGGCACTCATCGGCCTCGAAACTGCCCAGCAGGCGCTGTTGCTGCTGGCGATCGAACCACGCCTGCGCGGTGTGGTGATCGCCGCACCGGTCGGATCAGGCAAGAGCAGCCTGGCCCGCAGCCTGCACGCACTCAGCAACGAGATTCCGTTTGTCGAACTGCCGCTCGGCGCCGATGAAGATGCGCTGCTTGGCGGGCTCGACATCGAAGCCACACTGCGCCACGGCCGGCGTACGGCGCGCCCTGGCCTGCTGGCACGTGCCGACGGCGGTATCGTCTTTGTCGATCAGCTGAATCTGCTGGCCGACGGCACCGCCAATCTGCTCATGGCGGCACTTGAACAGCGCAGTGTTGCGATCGAACGCGAGGGGCTGAGCTTGCGCTCCCGCAGCGATTTCCACCTTGTGGGATCGTACGATCCGGCCGAAGGGATGCCGCGCCGCCACCTGCTCGACCGGGTCGGGCTGCTGGTGGTGCTGCCACCCAGAACCGATACCGCCACCCGCGCCGAGGTGCTGCGGCATAATCTGGTGTACGACCACAGCCGCTGGGATGATGAACTCGCCCTGCTGCGCGGCCTGATCCTGGCAGCCCGCGAGCAGTTGCCGAACATACAGATCACCGCCGATCAGATCAGCCAGCTTGTCGCAGCCTGCAGCGCCTTTGGGGTCGAAGGCCATCGCGCCGATGCGTTTGCTGTGCATACAGCACGAGCCGCCGCCGCCCTGGCACTTCGCGACAGCATCACACACGAGGATCTCGAACTTGCGGTACGGCTGGTGATTCTGCCGCGTGCCACGCGCCAGCCGGCACCGCCGGAAGCAGCTGACCCACCGCCGCCACCGCCACCACCCGATCCACAACCACCGGCCGATGATAGCGCGGCCGACACCACACCACCCGACGAAGAGCAGAGTGGTATTCCCGAAGAACAGATCCTCAGCGCACTGGCAAGCGAACTGCCTGCCGAACTTGAAGCACTGCCGTTTCGTGCCGTGCGCCGTGGCCGTAGCGGTTCGCGCGGCAGTACCCTCGGCCGGCGCGGCCGGCATATCCGTAGTATTGCCGGCGACCCACGTCGCGCACGGATCGATATCGCTGCGACCCTGCGCGCCGCTGCACCCTGGCAGCAACTGCGCGGCAGTACCAACACTGGGGTGCAGTTGCGCAACGACGACCTGCGCGTCAAGCAGTATCGCGCCAAAGCCGGCGCCCTGTTCCTCTTTGCCGTCGATGCCAGCGGCTCGATGGCGCTTAACCGTATGCGCCAGGCCAAGGGTGCCGTGCAAACCCTGTTGCAACGAGCCTATGTTCACCGCGATCGCGTGGCACTGCTGGCGTTTCGCGGCCGGCAGGCCGAGCTGCTTCTACCACCATCGCAGAGCGTCGAACTGGCCCAACGCGCACTCGATACCCTGCCCACCGGCGGCGGAACCCCACTTGCTGCCGCGCTCCTCACCGCACTCGATACCGCCCAGATCGCCCACAGTCGCGGCATCCATCAGACGGTCGTCGTGCTGCTGACCGACGGCCGAGCCAATGTGCCACTCGGTGATGATCGCAGCCGGATCGACGATGAGCTCCAGGCGATCGGCCACAGCCTGGTAGCGGCCGGTGTCCGCAGTATTGTCGTTGATACCCAGCGTAGCTACCTCAGCCGTGGCGAAGCGCGCCGACTCGCCGGCTGGCTCGGCGGCGAGTATGTCTATCTGCCAAATGCAAGTGGCAGCGAGATCGCTGATGCCGCCACCGCGGCCGTGTGAAACGCCAGAGATCCTGCTACTGCGTACCCCTCCACACATATTGTACAGACACCGCACATCTGCCATGATGGCGCTCTGCCAGCTTTCGATAGCGCAGTGCAGACGTATTGATCGGCGTGCATGCGGGCGAGCCGCCCGCGCTCCCAGCGATCAATCGTTGTGCACTGCGCTATGAATCGGTGGGCTGCGCCGGCAGGCATTCCACTGCGTGTTGGGCGCAACCTGTAGAGCCATTGTGGAGGTTTATTCGAGCAATTGTAAACGATTGTGCGGCGAAATAACCTGTGATATACTAGCCATATCATCAAAATCGCAACAAAATACTTTACAAACCCTGTGCATAGTGTTCAGTTTCCTGTACAGTCGTAGTACAGAAAGGGCACTACCCGGCTACATAAGAACGCGGCTACCAGGATGGTAGGAGGCATCGATGTATGCGGGGGCTGTTTAGAAAGGTGACCACGATGGGTCTGTTCCGGCCGGTGCTTGGCGTCCTCGGTGCGATCCTGCTCGCGCTACGGCTTGCCTTGCCGAAAATCGGTGTTGGTTGGATGTTCGCATTATTAACGAGCAACTTCAACCGGATCACGATCTTCGAACTCGGTGTGACGGCAGTGCTCGTCACGACGATGATCAGCATGCACAATTTTCTCTCGCCATTCCAGATGATCATCGGCCGGATCGCCGACCGGCGGCCGATCCTGGGGTTACGGCGCACGCCATACATGCTGGCCGGGGCGACGATTGCCAGTTTAGTCTTCCTGGTATTGCCGACCGTCGCCGAGGGGATGGGCAGCGGATCGCCGCTCGCATTTGTCGGCGGCTTTGCAATGCTGCTGATTTTTGGTGTCGGCCTGGCGGCAATGGGCGATTCGCACCATTCGATGATCGCCGAACGGATCGCCCCGGCGAGGCGTGGCGGTGTCATTTCGGTTGTCTGGACGTTCACGATCCTGAGTGCAATCATCGCCGCAGGGGTCATCAAGGTCATGATGCCGCACTACACCCCCGAGTCGATGCAGGCGCTCTATAGCCTGACGCCGCTGGTGGTGATCAGTTCTACCTTGCTTGGTATCATCGGTATCGAGCGCCGCTTGCGTGCCGATGAGATCGATGCCGCAATTACACGGGCACGGTTGGCGGCGCCTCCGGGCAACCCGATCCGTTCGGCGATCACACTCCTGCGCGAAAATCCACAGGTGCGCGCCTTCTTTGCCTTTGTTCTGCTCTCGATCCTGGCGATCTTCATGCAGGATGCAATCCTCGAAGTATTCGGTGCCGAAGTGTTCGGCATGAGTGTCGCCGAGACCACCAGTTTCACCCAGATCTGGGGTGGTGGGGTGCTCGGCGGGATGTTGCTGATGGGTATTCTCAGCTCACTCACATCGATCAGCAAGAAGACAATCGCCATGATTGGCGGCGGCGGAACGGCTGTCGGCCTCGGGTTGCTGACGATCTGTGCCATGACGGGCCAGCAGTCGCTGCTCAACCCGGCACTGATCTTTATGGGGCTCTTCACCGGCTTCTTCAATGTTGGTGCACTGGCGCTTATGATGGAGATGACCGTCGAAGGTGCCACCGGCCTCTATATGGGGTTGTGGGGCACGGCACAGGCCTTTGGCAGCGGGTTGGCATCGGTTGTCAGCGGCGGATTGAAGACGGCCCTCATCGAGACGAATCTGATGGGTGCGCAGATCGGCTACACTGCAATCTTCGGCATCGAGACGCTGGTTATGGTGGTCGGTATCGCCGCACTGAGCACCGTCAGTATCGCCCAGTTCCACGGCTTCAACCGGGCTGATCTCGCCCGGGCACTGGAAGTCGAAGCAGGGGCGGCGGCATAGAAGAAGCAACCATGACACAAACTCTGCCACAACAGCGCTATTCGTTCGATCGAATCGCCTATGCGTACGACGATTTCAGCAGCCATCCAGCCGAGGTCGCAGCACAGATCGGGCCGGCGATTGCAATGGCCAGTGGGCATAATGCGCTGGTGCTCGAACTCGGTATCGGTACGGCACGTATCGCCCAACCGGTAGCCGATGCCGGCTGCCGCGTAGTCGGCATCGATCTGGCGATCGAAATGTTGCGCAAAGCGCAGCAGAAAGGTTTCGAACGGCTGGTACGCGGCAATCTGCTGCAACTGCCGCTCCGCGACAGTTCGGTTGATGCCGTGCTGGTGGTACACGTGCTGCATCATATCCCCGACTGGCGGGCGGCATTGGCCGAAGCGATGCTGGTGCTACGGCCGGGTGGGGTACTGATCCAGGGTAACGACTGGCTCGATCCTCAGTCGTGCGTGCGTCGTATGCGTGGCGTGTTGCGCCAGGCGGTGATCGATCTCAAACCATCACTCAAGCCGCCCGGCGCAGGGGCGGCCTTCACCCAGGCTCTGGCACACCTTGGCGGCGATGGAGGGCATGAGGTGATTGCCGCCAGCTGGTATAACCGCATCAGCCCGGCCGATCTGCTGGCCCGCATGGCGTCGCGTGTTCACCAGGAGACATGGCCGCTCGATGATCAGTTGTTAGCGGCGGCACTCGATCGCGTTCGCGGGTTTGCCGAACAGGAGTATGCTGATCTGAATACCGAACAGGAGTTTGAACGCCGTTTTGTGTTGACGATCACACGCAAGGCATTCGCATAAAAAAAGGTCTGCGACCAATACGGTCGCAGACCCGTTTCCGGTAGAGCTACGGCTATTCCTCGCGCGGGCCCTTCGCCTGTTCGGTCAGCCAGGTGTTCAGCACCGATAGGCCGAGTATGGCAAACGGCGACAGCATCAACCCGAGCATAACGAACTTCACCAACTGCTGTGCGGTATCGGTCTCCATCTCTTCCTCCATGGTAGAACCCTGCACATTGCAGGATATAGCGGTGGAACAGCTCTGTGCCGGTCAGTATACCATAGAGTAAACTTATGACAACACTCACCTTTGTGCTCGGCATGGAGCGTTTCAACGCCCATGTATGGGAAGCCATCACCGAACAGCTCGCCACCGTCGCCCCTGATGTCTCTCTGTTACGCTTCCACGACGGGCATGTCGAGCAGCGCGATCCGGCCCTCATGCAGGCCATCGCGACCGCCGATGTGCTGTTCATCACCCTGATCAACATGCGCGGCCAGGCCGATTGGCTTGCCGAACAGGTCGGCCGATCGCCGGCTCGTGCGGTATTCGCCTTCGAGAGCATGCCTGAAGTCATGGCGCTCAATCGGGTCGGCGAGTATCGCATCGAGGGTGGGCGCGGCTCGCTGCCCAAACCGATGCAGGCGATTCTGCGGCTGATTACCCGTGGCCGTGATGAAGATACGCTATATGCCTACATGAAGCTGACGCGTGTTGCAACCAAGCTCCTGCCGCTGATGCCGCCCAAACTGAAAGACTTCCGCACCTGGTTGAGTGTCAATATCTACTGGAACCAGCCCGATGCACAGAATATCGGCCAGATGATCCGGCTCATCCTGCGCGACTGTCTCGATCGTCAGCTGAGTGTTGCCGCGGTGCAGCCCATCCCGACCATGGGTTGCTTTCACCCCCATGCCGATCGCACCTTCGATACCCCGGCAGCGTATCTGCGCTGGTACGAGCGGCGGAGCGGGCGCAAACGCGCCGCACCGCGCCGGCCGCTGGTGGCGCTGATCGCCTTTCGTAAGCATGTGGTTCAGCGCCAACGCTACCATAGCGATCTGATCGTGGCGCTCGAAGCCGGTGGCCTTGATGTGCTGCCGATCTTCGTCAGCGGGATCGATATGCATGTTGCCGTACGCGAATGGCTGACGCGAGCCGCACTCGGCGGCCGCTCGATCGACATGCTCATCAACTCGATGGGCTTTCCGCTCGTCGGCGGGCTGGCCGCTCCAGCCCGCCCCGGCCAGTATCCCGAACAGTCGGGCGAGCTGCTGGTCGGCCTCGACGTGCCGTATATGATCGCCCAGCCCTTGCAGATGCAGAGTGAAGCCGAATGGCGCGAGCGCGGCGTGGCACCCATGCAGGCCGTGATCATGTACGATCTGCCCGAAATGGACGGCAGCATCGCGCCGGTCACACTCGGTGCCATCCGTGGCCAGGAGATCGTCGCAACACCCGATCGATTGGCACGAGTTGTACGCCAGGTGGCCGGCTGGGCACGCCTGCGCCATACCCCGCCGGCCGAACGCCGCATTGCGTTTGTGCTCTATAACTACCCGCCCGGCCTGGGCAAACTCGCGACTGCCGCGCTGCTTGATGTGCCTGCATCGCTCCATACGATCCTGACCCATATGCGAGCAGCCGGTTATACTACCGGCGCGACACCATTGCCCGATACACCCGATGCCCTGGCGGCACTACTTGTACAGGCCGAGCAAGCCGATACACCGGCTGCGGCAATCGGGCGCGAAAGCTATCGCCGGCTGGTACCGGATGCCCATGCCGTACGCATCGACGCCAAGTGGGGGGCGCTGCCGGGTAGCATCGCACCCCATGGGCGTGATGCCGTGCGTATCGATGGGCTGCACTTCGGCAATCTCTTTATCGGCATGCAACCACCAATGGGGGCTCCTGGCGATCCGATGCGGCTGCTGTTTGATCACAACTTCACACCCCATCATCAGTATGCCGCCTTCTACCGCTGGCTGGCCGACGAATGGCGTGCCGATGCGATTGTGCATGTTGGTATGCATGGCACCGCCGAATGGATGCCCGGCCTGCAACTCGGGCTCACCGCCGAATGTTGGCCGGATCTGCTGCTCGGCGATCTGCCGCATCTCTACCTTTACCCGCTGAATAACCCGGCTGAAGCGGCACTGGCCAAGCGGCGCGGCTATGCGGCGATCGTTAGCCACCTGGTGCCGCCATATGCCCGTGCCGGGCTGTATAAGCAACTGGCCATCGCCCGTGCCGAACTGGCGCAGTATACGGCGCAGGCTGCACCACCCGAGCGGATCGATCTGCGGCTGCCGGAGCTACCGCAGCATACCGATGAACCGGCTGCGGCGTATCTGCAGCGTGCGACGGCCTACCTCGATCGGCTCGAACAACGCCTGATCCTCGACGGGCTGCATGTCGTCGGCACACCGCCTGCACCCGAACGCGCAACGGCGCTGATCGAAGCTGCGCTCGACGTGCCGCGCGCCGATCGCCCCGGCCTCGCCGCACAACTGGCACATACCGGCATCCCGTCTGAACAGATTGCCACTGCCCGCGCCGCCTTTGTGCAGGCGTGTGTGATCGGCAACACACCACCGGCCCATTTCCAGCACCAGGAGGCCAGGCTAGCAGCAGCTGATGCGACTGCATTTGCCAGCGAAGGGCGAGCGATCCTGCATGGCCTGGCCCAGGCACCCGGCGAGATCGATGCCCTCTTGCATGCCCTTGATGGCGGTTACCTGCGGCCGGCGGCCGGCGCTGATCCGGTGCGCGGCGGTGCGGCAGCTCTGCCGAGCGGGCGCAATATCCATGGAATCGACCCATGGCGGCTACCATCGGAGGCAGCCATGGCACGTGGTCGCACCATGGCCGAGGCGCTGCTGGCGCGTCACTGCGCCGCCAATCATGGCAACTTTCCGCAGACCGTGGCGCTGGCGCTGTGGGCACTCGATACCATCAAGAGCGAAGGCGAAAGCCTGGCCGTTGTGCTGGCGCTCGTCGGTGCCCAACCCGAGCGCGATGGGCAGGGTAAGATCTGGCGCTACGGATTGATCCCGCTAACCGAGCTTGGCCGGCCGCGCGTTGATCTCTTGCTTGATATCAGCAGTATCTTCCGCGATACCTTCCAGATGAGCCTCGATCTGCTCGACGATCTCTTCCGTCGTGCGGCTGCGGCTGATGAACCTGTAGCACAGAACCCGATCCGTGGCCATGCACTCGAACTCCAGGCGCAGGGGGCGAGCTGGGAAACAGCCACGGCCCGTATCTTTACCCAGGCACCCGGCCAGTACGGTACCGGTGTCGATGCACTGATCGACGAGAGTGCCTGGGAACAACAGCACGAACTGGCCGATATGTACATTCGCCGCAACAGCTACAGCTATGGCGGCGGACGCAGTGGTGCCGCCGCGCCCGATATTCTGCGTGGCATGCTCAGCCGGGTTGACCATGTCTTTCAGGCGATCGATAGTGTTGAATATGGCCTGACCGACATGCAGCATTACTATGGCCATAGTGGCGCGCTGCAACTGGCGGCCGGTGTGGAGCGCGGCGCGGCACCTGCGCTCACCTATGCCGAAGGGAGCAGTAACGGCATCCAGCTCAGCGATGCCGCCGAATTGATCCAGATCGAAGCGCGCAGCAAGATCCTCAACCCGCGCTGGTACGAAGCGATGCTCGGCCACGGGTTTGCCGGTGCGGCCGAAATCGGCAGCCGCTTCACCTATCTGCTCGGCTGGGGGGCAACGACCAATGCCGTCGATGGTTGGGTATACGATGCGGCAGCCACAACCTTCGTGCTCGATGATGCGATGCGGCAGCGGCTCGAAGCCGCCAACCCACACGCAACCCGCAATGCCGTTGCCCGGCTGCTCGAAGCCAATGGCCGCGGCCTCTGGCAGGCCGACGACGCAACCATCGAGCGTCTGCAGGCGATCTATGGCGATCTGGAAGATCGGCTGGAAGGGGCCATGACACACGCCGTCGGGGTATAGGCGGGATCGCGACACGCATGCACCCTTGATCCGGCATGGGCGAAATGGTCGGGGAACAAATCAATCTGCGCTGCCTGATAGTGTCGGAACATGATACTATAGTGGGAAGCCGACCATTTTGTTTCAGGAAAGAGATTATGTACATACGCTGGATCGTCCGCAAGCACAAGAATGCTTCGACCGCCAATGTCGTCTTCCACGACGCCTACCTCGTCGAAAGCTTTCGCGATCTGCGTGAAACGCCACGCCAGCGCATGATCTGCTACCTCGGCAACATCCGCCAGATCGATGGGGCCTTCCCGGCGATCGAACGCGAACTGTTTCTGCTCAGAGCCGAGCGAATTCTGGCGAGTACACCGGAAGTCCCGGATGACGAGCACGACGCGATTGTCGAACTCTTGCGCCAGAAAGTGCCGCCGCTCAGCGAGGCCGAAGTCGAGATCGCCTTCCGCAACAATCTGCGCTGGTACTACCGCTGGTGGCACGAGCGCGGCTGCACACCAACCCGCGACGCATTTCTTGAAATGATCGACGATGCCGCCGAAGGGATCGGCCCCGTCTAACCATGCTGCGCCCGCAAACGACAACGCACCGGCCTTGCCGGTGCGTTGTTCTTGAGTAGCTTTGCCGGGCGGTTACGAGTTATACACCCCCTGGGAATGACCATTGCCGCGCGGCATACGCGGATCCTGAAACCCGGGAGCATGCCCGGTCACCCGATCAATAATCAACAACACATGTGAGGTGAATGTCTCGAAATTGGCGACATCGGTATGTTCCAGATCGACGTATTCACGTACCCCCTGATAATACCAGCGCACCTGCGCCTGAAGATGGTGACGTTCGATACGATGCCGCACCAGCACATTCCATGCCCAGTAATACTCACGTTCGATGATCTGAAGCGAATTGAAGCGCAGTGCCGCCTGCATAAGCCGATGGTACCGGCGCGGTGTCTCGCTGAATGCCCGCACCTGGAAGCTCCGCGCATCCGGCCGCACCGGATCATAACACAACGTCGCATAGCTGGTTTCGAGGCGCTCGGCGACATACGTGCAGATCGGCTCCTGCTGCCTGTTGATCAATGCAGCAACCTGCTTGCTGCGCCCGGCGAGCCATGTTTCAAACGCTAGCATGGCCGCTCCTTCCAGTGCTTATACATAAGCACCGGCATGCCGATAACCCACACTGCGCTGCAGACCGGCTGACAGCTGCTGGGCATAAGTATCGGCACGCGATACGGCAACCGGCAGATCCGACCCAAGATACCCGGGCGGCATGCGTTCGAGTAGTTCGGGATACTCATTGAACACCCCACCACCATAGACGAGTACCAGGTTCTCACTGCCAATCTGTGTGATCATTGCCGCAACATCGACAATGCTACGGTAATGTTCGATCATTGTAACACTAAAACAGACCAGTGCCGGGGCTGCATGTTGCAGAAAATACTCGAGCCCATGGAGCGCCACATTCTGCCCGAGGTAGAGCACCTCCCAGCCACGCAACTCCATCAGCGTGGCAAACATCAATAACCCCAACTCGTGATCTTCACCCGGAACACAGCCACACACCAGCCGCGGCCCGACCAGAAACGGTGCCAGTACCTGGTTTTGCACCAGCAACCGCTGCCGAATGAAGTTTGTGACGAGATGCTCTTCGGCCACACACGACTGTGACCGCGCCCAACGCTCACCGATCAGTGCCAGTACCGGCTGATAGAGATTCAATACCACCATCTCGGCCGAGTAACGCGCCGCAGCCGCATTGACCAGCGTATGCGCCTGCGGCATATTGGCAACCAGCAGTGCATCGATCAACTGCTCCTGCAGATCGGCCCAACCGGAATCGGCAGCCGGCATGGTAGCCGCTACCTCGATAGGTTCGTCGTTCCCACCATCAAGCACACGACTCTCGCGGAGCAGCGCTACGGCATGGCTGATCGAAAGCCCATCTTCAGTGCACTGCTTTAACCACTTAATGATCGCGACATCACGCGGTGAGTAGAGCCGGTGACCATGCGCCGAACGCAACGGTTGCGGAATACCGTAGCGCTGCTCCCAGGCGCGTAATGTCGAAACATGCACTTGGGTCTGCTGAACCACCGCCTTGATATTGTAACGCGCCGTCGTGGCAAGCGAAAGAATATGCGCAAGCGGCTCATGCATATTGGGCTCCTTCTTGAGAGCAAGCAGTGGAAGTGGGTTGCGGGAAAATATGCATAAGTGTACCGATTTCGGCTGAATTGTCAATATGTCGCGCTTTGTTTCGAATTATCGACTTTGTGCGCTTTTTCTCATATTTCAGGAGCTTGTGCATTAATTGTTCAATAGTAACAAGTTTGTACTACGTTTTTTTCGTATTTTCGCCTATGTATATATTCTGTACAACTATTGCGTAGAAACTGTGTAATATATTTTGTTGACATCGACCCCATCATAGCGGTATAATCAGCACTAATCCGGCAAATTATGCTTGACACTTTTCTGAGCCAGGTATTCTGCTCACCGAGGCGGTGTTCATTCCACAGCCGAACCTGTGGAGTAGTACACCGGCTCATTGCAGGTACATGACGGAAGAAGTTGTCGGCTGCCGTAGCTCGCAGAAAGGGGGTGAAGGACGGATGAGCGATCGAACTAACGATCTGGTTCCGGACAAATGGAAATCACTGTTCAACAACGAGGAGTGGCTGGCGCACGATATCGTCGTCAAGACAACCTATGGGTTCCTGGCGATTGCAGTAGTCGCCCACTTGCTGGTTTACCTGTGGAATCCGTGGCTACCCTAGCCCCGACACAAGCGAGGAAACACCTACATGAAGGATAAGATCTTCGACTTCCGCACCGCGATGTACCTGTACACCATTCTGGGGATCGTGGTTGCGCTGCTCATCCACTTTGTGGTATTGAGCTCGCCGAACTACAACTGGTTCAACTAGGCGGTAGCGTCTGGATGTCTCGGGCAATTTGGCAGAGCTGAAGTGCCCGAGGCATTCCGACTCGGGGGTCTGTGGCCCCTGCAGAGTCGCATTCCTGTGCTGTAGTTTCTACTACAGCACAGGGAAGCCACAGAGCGGAGAGGGAAGCGCGGTCGGAAGGAATTGAGTCTTCGCCCGCACCCGAGAAAGCGAGAGCCCACGATGTCTGATGTGTCACGTGAATTCGTGCTGCTGCCCGACGGTGATACGCACCCGGCACCTGTGGCTGGTGCTGTGGCAGAAGGGGTACAGGCCGAAGTCGTACCTTTCGCCGTCATTGAAGAGTTTTACAAGCGGCCGGGCGGCACGCTGACTGCGCGAATCCTGGGGTTTGAGCCGTTCGATGTCTGGTTTGGCCGTTTTTATGTCGGCCTGTCGGGCGTCGTCGCATCGATCGGAATCTTCTTTGGTGTCGTCTTTTATCTTTATCAGGCATTCGTCGTCGAGCGATCGTTCAATCTGCTGGCGGCGCGGCTTGATCCACCGCCGATCAGTGTCGGCCTGGGGTTAGCGCCCTCGGCCGAGCAGGGGTTGTTCTGGCAGCTCACGATGTTCGCGGCAACCATTGCATTTGTCGGCTGGCTCTGGCGTCAGATCGACATCAGCATGAAGTTGCGGATCGGCCTTGAAGTGCCAATCGCCTTCGGGGCGGTCGTCTCTTCGTGGATCACCCTCCAGTGGTTGCGGCCGATCGCCATGGGCGCGTGGGGCAATGGGTTCCCGTTGGGCATTACCCACCACCTCGATTGGGTATCGAATATCGGCTATCAGTATTACAACTTCTTCTACAATCCGTTTCATGCCATCGGGATCTCGCTGCTCTTTGCATCAACCCTCTTTTTGGCCATGCATGGTTCGGCAGTGTTAAGTGAAGCACGACGCTCGATCACCGACGACAACATTCACGTCTTCTGGCGCAATATTGTCGGCTATAGCATCGGCGAAATCGGGATCCACCGCGTCGCATTCTGGACGGGTGCGGCATCGGTGTTGTTCGCCAATGTCTGTATCTTTCTGTCGGGGACGTATGTACGCGATTGGAATGCATTCTGGGGTTTCTGGGATCGCATGCCGTTCTGGAGCGGCTTCGGCGCTGGCTTTGTGCTGATCGGAATCGGCCTGGTCTTCTCGCGCCGCAATCGCCCGTCGGATGTCGATCTCGAAGCAGCGCGCAATGCACGTGGCCTGGAAGGCAACATCGGCAAACCGATCTATGTCGGCCTGATGGATCGGCTATTCGGTAGCGGGCAGGTTTTACCGCTCTACCTCGGCTACTGGGGTGCGGCATCGATGGTCTTCTTCGGTGTCACCTGCTTCATCATTCTGACCGAATACCTGTATCTGGTCGGCTACAATCCGATCGTCTTCGCACGCGAATTCTTCAACCTGGCGGTGATGCCGCCGGTCAGCAGCTATGGCTTGCGCTGGGATGTACCGTGGCACGAAGGCGGTGCCTGGCTGGTGGCGACCTTCTTCCTGCACCTGACGGTGCTGACGTGGTGGGCCCGCCTGTATAGCCGCGCCCGGCGCACCGGTGTCGGCTCGCAGCTGGCCTGGGGGGTCACTGCCGCACTGTCGCTCTACTTTGTGATCTACCTGATCCGGCCTATGCTGATCGGGAACTGGTCGGAAGCGGCCGGGCATGGCTTCCGTGCCATTCTGGACTGGACCAACTATGTGAGTATCCAGACCGGTAACTTCTACTACAACCCCTTCCACATGATCTCGATCTTCTTCCTGCTCGGCTCGACACTGCTGCTCGCGATGCACGGTGCCACGATTGTCGCCACATCTTCCTGGAAGTCGGAAATGGAGTTCCACGAGATGATGGCCGAAGGATCGGGAACCCACCGCGCACAGCTGCTCTGGCGCTGGATCATGGGGTTCAATGCCAACTCGTACAATATTCACCTGTGGGCCTGGTGGTTTGCGGCACTCTGCGGTTTCACCGGCGCAATCGGCCTGCTCCTGAGCGGGACGCTGGTCAATGATTGGTATGCCTGGGGTGAATCGATTCGGATCGTCGCCCCGTGGGAGAACCCCGATTGGACGCAGTTCGTGTTCCGCTAGAGAGAGGACACTTTCATGAGTCAGCCGTCAGGGCCGATCGACGAGGTGATCACCCCTCGTAATACATACCGAGCCGTCTGGGGCGGTGTTGCGCTCTTGTTCGCAGCAGGTACGCTGGTGATCTTCTGGTGGATCTATAACGTGATCCAGCTGAATACCCCCAGCAGCACCGTGACATCGGCGGTGTATGTGAACTACGACCCGGCCGGGAATCATCTGCAGCCGGAATCGCTGCAGGCCATGACCGCTTATATCGAAGCCAACGAGCAGCCGCAGAATGTCAAAGTACTGACTGGCTGGACAACCGCGCAGATCTCGAACTATATGGCCTCGCAGGTCTCGGGTGGCTTGAAGGTCGATTGCTCGTACTGCCATAACGTTGCCAATTTCGCGCAGGACGAAGGGTATCCGAATGCAGCCAAGAAGGCGACGGCGCGGGCCATGATGCAGATGGCAGCCGATCTGAACCAGAATTATGTTGCACAACTGCCGGCATCGGTTGGGAATTATCAGGTCACCTGCGCCACCTGCCATAATGGCAAGCCGGTGTTTGAGACCTACCCGGTCGAAATTCAGAATACGTTACCCAACAACTTCATGCTGCCGCTTGATCGCGAGTATCCGGGTGGCCTGGTGGTAACCGGGCGCGATGATGTAGGGCTTGAGGCGGTTGAGCAGAACCAGTACACCATGTATCACTTCAATGTGAGCCTGGGTCAGGGCTGCACCTTCTGCCACAATGCGCGCTACTTCCCGAGCAACGAGATCGAGCAGAAGTCGCACGCAACCTTGATGTTGCAGATGTCGAAACACATCAACGACACCTACCGGACGGCCATTATGGCCGGGCGGACTCCGTCGTGCTGGATGTGCCACCAGGGGGCACGTGTGCCGCCGGGTGCCGCCAAAGAGGGTCAGGTTCCGCCGATGCTTTCATCGACGGGGCGATACCCACAACAGAGAACACCCGACACCTCTATTCTCTCCCGGTTCGAGGAGCCTGCTATGGCCTCAGCATTAGGCGCGATTGCCGGCCTGCTTTTTCGTCCAATTGTATATCTGAGGTCATGGTTCGCCCAGCATCCAGCCGTTGTCTTCTGGCTGCAAGTAATACGCCTGGGGTTGTTCCAGTTTGGCCTGGGTGTTGCGCTTGCACCAATCGTCGGCACGCTCAACCGGGTGTTGATCGACGATCTGCATCTGCCGGCAGTGGCGGTCGGCTTCCTGATCGCGATCCACTATTTTGTTTCACCAATCCGGGCAATTGTAGGCTTTCAATCCGACAAGCATCGTGCCGAAGGGCGCTGGCGTACGCCGTATATCGTCCTTGGTGCAATGCTCACCTATGGAGGGCTGGCTACCGCCCCCTTCTCGCTGATCGTCTTCGGGCTCGACCGGCTGCCGTTCGTTGCCAGCCTGGTGATCTGTACCCTGATCTTCCTGGCCTATGGCATCGGCGTCAATATCGTCGAAACAGCGTATCTGGCACTGGTGAGCGATATTACTCGCCCGAAAGATCGCGGCCGGGTGCTGGCGGTGCTCTGGATGATGCTCATCCTCGGCACCGTCGTCAGTTCGATTGTTGTCGGCGCACTGCTCACAGAATACAGCCATGTCATGCTGATTCGGGTCATGCAGGGATCAGCGCTGATATTCGTCATTCTCACCTTCGTGTCGCTCTCGGGGCGCGAGCGCATGCGGCCTGACGGCACGCTGATATCAGTCAATGCACCGGCACCGGTTCGCATGACCCTCTCGCAGTCGTTGCGTACGCTCTGGCAGCAGCCAACCCTGCGGGCGCTCTTTGCGGTGCTTTTTATCGCGACACTCGGCTTTGCGACGCATGATGTCTTGCTTGAACCCTATGGTGGCCAGGTGCTTGGCATGAGCGTTGCCGCCACCACGCGCCTCACGGCGCTGTGGGGTATCTCGATGATCAGTGCTGTGCTTGTTTCGGGATGGATGCTATGGCGCGGACGTTCGCCGGCGATTCCCATTCTCGCCGGCTGTAGTATCGGTGCGCTCGGCTTCCTGCTGATCAGCCTGGCCGGGTATATCAACGAAGTACGGTTGTTCCATGGTGGTGTGATGTTGATCGGCATGGGGCGCGGCCTCTTTATCGTCGCCAGTATCTCGCTGGTGATGGCACTTGCCGATAGCCGCCACATGGGGCTGTTTATGGGGCTATGGGGTGTCATCCAGGCCATGGCGCAGGGGTTCGGCACCATCGGTGGCGGCTTGCTGCGCGATATTGTGCAGGCACGCAGTGGCGATGTACTGATCGGCTATACCAGTGTCTACGAGACCTCGCTCGGGTTTTTGGTGTTGGCGCTCGTGCTGCTGTTCGCATTACGCCTGTGGCGCAAGATCCGCGAGGGAACCGTTCGCTCACCATGGTCCGGGTTGCAGGATATGCCTGCCGACCAGATGATTGCCTGAGAGGAAGTTTGTATGCGAGAACCCGTCCTTACGTCGACGACGACGGCGGGCATGGTGCGGCCATCGATGCTCGGCCGTTCGATCGCGCTTATGAAGCCGATCACCTGGTTTGCTCCGGCATGGGCCTGGTTTTGCGGCAGTATTGCCAGTGGTGCAACCTTCTGGTCGGTTGATTCGATCGGTCGGCTGGCGCTCGGCATGTTCCTTGCCGGCCCGATCGTCTGCGGCCTCTCACAGGTCGTCAATGATTACTGCGACCGCGAGGTTGATGCGATCAACGAGCCGCAGCGCCTTATTCCATCCGGCATGGTCTCGACACGCCAGGTCTTCGCGACGATCATCGCGCTGACGATCCTGGCACTCGGGATAGCCCTCATCCTCGGCCCGGCCGTTACATTACTGACGGCCGTCGGGATGCTGACCGCACTTCTGTATAGTGCAAATCCGGTGCGTGCCAAGCGCAACGGCTGGATCGGTAGTGCGCTGGTCGCGCTCTCGTACGAAGGGTTGCCCTGGCTGGCCGGTCATCTCAGTTTCGCCGAGCTCACACCAATGAGCCTCATTATGGCGGCGCTCTTCTCGTTCGGCACCCATGGCATCATGACGATCAACGATTTCAAGAGCATCGATGGTGACCGTCTGAGCGGTATCAAGACGTTGCCCGCCACCTATGGCCCACAACTGGCTGCCGGCATGGTTGTCATCACGATGGTCACCGCGCAACTCTTCGTCATCATGACCTTTGCCGCCTGGCAGCGCTGGATCCCGATGATCATCATTACCGGCCTGCTCCTGGGGCAGATCCCGCTCCAGCGCCGCTTCTTACGCGATCCGATCCCGAATGCGATCACCTTTAGCGCCGGTGCATCAGGGCTCTTCGTCCTCGGTATGCTGGTCACCGCTATTGGGATACGCTAGCCGAGAGCTGAATGATCAGGAACAGCGGCGTATGAGTGTTGAACGCGGGTGCCGCGCACGGCACCGGTAGAACCGATTGAACATGGTGATAGGGTCGGAGCACCGAATGCCGCAAGACGGCCTTCCGTGGTGTTGTACCCGCACAGAGAGAGAGGGATGCAATGGATGAAGTTGTTGTGATTGGTGCATCGGTCGGCGGCTCAACTGCAGCCGAGACCCTGGCACGCGCCGGGGTTCCGGTGGTGCTGCTCGAACGCGATCTGGCGCGCGTCAAACCATGCGGCGGTGCCGTGCCGCCGGTGGCATTTGATGAATTCGATCTGCCACAAAGCCTGATTTCGCGCAAGGTTCACCACGCCCTTGTCCATTCCCCCTCCGAACGTCAGGTCGCGATCGATGTAATCGGTACCGATACAGCCAGCAACAACGACTATATCGCCATGGTCTGCCGCGAGGAGTTCGATCAGTATCTCCGGCAGCGGGCGGTTGCCAGCGGTGCCGGCCTGATCGAAGGCCAGTTGCTCGATCTCGAGGTTGACTCACGTGGTGTGACGGTGATCTACCGCGAACGTGCCGATGGTGCAACCAGACAGTTGCGCGCCGCTGCGGTGATCGGTGCCGATGGTGCCTATTCGCCGACAGCCAAAGCGCTTGGCCTGCCGAACTTGCCGCGCTGTGTCGCGATCCAGGAACGCATTCGCCTGCCGGCCGACAAGATGGCGCGCTGGCACGACACCGCCGATCTGTATCTTGGGCCGGAGGTCAGCCCGGATCTGTATGCCTGGGCCTTCCCCAAAAAGGATCATGTTGCGGTTGGCATCGGTGCCGGGCCTGCCCATAGCAAGGCGGCAAAACAGTTGCTTGCCAATCTGAAGCAGCGTATTGCACCGGAATTGATCGGCGGCGAGATCTTCCTGCAAGAAGCTCACGCCCTGCCGATGCAGCCCCGGCCACAGATGGCCTTCGAGCGTGTCATGCTGGTTGGCGATGCTGCCGGCCTGGTGGTTAATACCTCGGGTGAAGGGATCTACTGGGCCATGAAAAGCGCCCGTATGGCCGCCGAAGTGCTGGCCGAAAGCCTGCCGCATCCGTCGGTCGATCGCTTGCTGCGCTACGAACGACAGTGGTGGAAGCAGTATCGCTCGATGTACCGCTTCCTCAACTGGTTGCAGCGCTGGGGCTACGGCAACCCACGCCAGATGGAGGTCTTCACCGATATGTGCCGCAATCGCGATGTACAGCGCCTGACATTTGAATCGTACATGCGGAAGAACATGACACCGGTGCCCTGGCTGGCACAGATGCGCATGACAGCCGACATCCTGGGATCGCAGGTGCGCCACTATCTGCCGAGCAGCAGTCGGCGTCGGACACCAGTAAGTGTAACGCAGTAGCGCGAAGCAGAAGCAACCACGAATAGTTCGAATGATCTTCTCTTCGAATGATTCGTCCTATTCGTGGTTCGGTTCTTCAAACTATTCGTCGTCACGGCATAGTGCAGCCGATGAGGGCAACTGCCCTCATCTGAAACAGAACGAGACGCGTGTGCAGTACCTGCTGCCGATCCTCTATACGATCTTCCTCTGGTGGTTCAGCACCGGGGTGATTATCTATCTCGATGGGCTGCCGCAACGAAGCTTGCGTTGGAGTTATGTCGCACTGACCCTGCTCTGTGTTGCATCCCTCTATGGGCTGGCCGTCACCCGCGATGATACCAGCGTCGGCGGAGCCTACATGGCCTTCACGCATGGCCTGATCGTCTGGGGTTGGCAGATCGCCAGCTTCTTTATGGGGTATATCACTGGCCCACGCCGTACGGCCTGCTCGGCGGGGTGCGCCGGGGTGCGGCACTTCTGGCATGGCGTGCAGACATGCCTGTACCACGAGCTGGCGATCATCAGCGGTGCCGTGCTGGTCGTGCTTGCGACATGGGGTGGGGCCAATCAGATCGGTACCTATACATTCCTCATCCTGTGGGGTATGCATCAGGTCTCGAAGCTCAATGTCTTCTTTGGGGTGCGCAATCTCTACGAAGAGTTCCTGCCCGATCAGGTACGCTATCTGGCTGCCTT